>JAKSCQ010000331.1 GCA_022360555.1 Pseudomonadales bacterium | reverse complement strand
CCCCAACCCCATTCGCCATGCAAGCATGGCTCCCACGGGCGTTTGGGGAAACTCGTCCCCTTATTGCGCAGACTTTTCTGGCAACCTTCCGGCATTTTGGTTTGGCTTTTCGAAACTCGAAACTCGAAACTCGAAACTCGTGACTCGAAACTCGTGACTCGTGACTCGTGACTCGTGACTCGAAACCTCTTCGCCATGCGAGCATGGCTCCAACGGCATGGCGGGGGTGTAGCGTGGTGTGGTGGTGGGGCGGGCGTGTTGTACATAAAAGAAGCCCGGCAAACGCCGGGCTTAAGGCAGACCCCTTTCGGGGTAACAACGATCAACCAGATACTCTTGCCTAGATCAGGCGGTTCCCTGTCTTCTGGTTTACCAGATGAAGATTCAGTTCCTGAACGCTGATGCCGTATTCGATACCGTCATCATCGTTGTCGAGGTTGATGGTGTTGAAAGCGTCGAAGTGGACCGGGGTGCCATGCACGCTTTGCTGGATATGCGGGCTGCGCGGCATGGCGGGAATGATATCGGAGGCATGGGGCATGCTGGCCCGGCGGTCGTGTTGCGGGGCATCACCGCGGAAGTCCACGGTAACGAGAACAAGCATGCAACTGAAAAGGCAGAGCAAGGTCAGCATTTTCATGAATATTGTCCCCTGACGTTCTTGTTATTTAAGGGAACATTACGGGCACGGGAGTACCAATCCAATAGTGCCTTGGTGGGGCTTCGGTGTCTGGCTGTGACGCAGGGTTACGGTATGTAAGAGTGGCTATGTAAGGCGCTGCACAGCAGCTTTTTGAAAGACTGTGTGCAGCATTTTCCCGCTGAGGTTCAGAGCGTCATCTTGACGTGGGGACACTCATCCAGGGCCTTGTAGATGGCTTCTACCTGTTCGCGGTTGCGCATGGTGACCTGGGCGGTGAAAGACACGAAATTGCCCTTGCGACTGGGCTTGCTGCTCAGGTGTCGGGACGGGTCGAAATCCTCCAGATGGGTGTTGAGGATATCGATCAGGGCGTCTTCCAGCGGTGCGTCCGCGGAGCCCATGACTTTCAACTGCATGTTGTGGGGGAATTCCCACAGATGTTCCTGAATGGCCATTGTCTACTCCAGACCGCACAGGCGGCGTTTGAATTGCACATAGTGGCGTGCCAGCGTTTTCCACAGCGGGCCAGGGGCGCCGCTGCCGACCGGGTGGTCGTTGAGCTGGATGATGGGGACCACTTCCCGGGTGGAGCTGGTGATCCAGATCTCGTCGGCTTGCTTCAATTGTGCCTCGGTAATTTCCCGCTCTTCCAGTGCCAGGCCATGATCGCGGCACAGTTCAACCACCAGGTCCCGGGTAATGCCGCCGAGAATGGCATGGCTTCGGGGCGGTGTGACGATGGTGCCGTCGTCGACGATGAAGACATTGCTGGCGGAGCCTTCGGTCACAAAGCCATCGCGCAGCAGGATGGCCTCGATGGCGCCGGCGGCCACGGCCTGCTGGCGCAGCAGGCTGTTGGGCAGCAGGGACACCGACTTGATGTCGCAGCGCGCCCAGCGGATGTCATCCAGGGTGATGGCTTTCGAACCGCTGGCGGAATCCGGGCTGTCGGCAGCGGGGACAGCCACCGGGCTGGTCATCATGAAGACGGTAGGGGTGACCGGCGGCTCGGGGAAGGCATGGTCACGTTTGAGAGCCGCGCCGCGGGTAATCTGCAGGTAGACAGAAATATTGCCGCCGCCGTTACGTTCAATCAGCTCTTCGCACAGGGCCTGCCACTGCTGGCGGTCATGGGGGTTGTCCATGGCCACTTCCCGCAGGGAGCGCTCCAGGCGTTCCAGGTGCTCGTCAAGGCGGAACAGCACACCGTTGTAGGCCGGGATCACCTCGTAGATGCCGTCCGCAAACAGGAATCCCCGGTCCATGGGGGAAACCTGTGCCGCTTCCGGCGCCATGAAGGCGCCATTGAGATAAACCTGGCTCATGCGATACGTGCCTGCGAGAAACGTGTCCCGTGATTGAATGTCAGACGCCATCTTTGCTGCAGGAGCGCGTGATCAGACCCGTGGCGAGTACCGAGTTGCGAGTAGCGAAAACCTTAAAACAATACGGTTTTCCGGTTTTGAATTTCGAAACTCGCTTCTCGTCACTCGGTACTCAGGCGGCCGTGCCGGTCCTGCAACCGGGTTAACCCCTGCGCAGCGTCAGGCGTCAGTTAAAACAAACCCTGGAAAAACAACAGAATATGGTGCCAGAGCTTGGTGAATATGCCGGCTTCCTCGATATTTTCCAGCGCCACCAGCGGCTTTTCCACCAGCACTTCATTGTTCAGGCTGACCTTGACGGTACCGTACTGCTGGCCCTTCACGATAGGGGCTTCCAGTTGCGGGGTAACGGAGACCTCGGCGTTCAGGTTTTCGTGGCTTTCGCGGGGGATGGTCAGCACCAGGTCCTCGGAGAGACCCAAGCGCAGCTTGTCACTGTCGCCCATCCATACATCTACGGTGTCGAGAATGTCACCGGCGCTGTAGGCCTTGTAGGTCTCAAAGAAACGGAAGCCGTAAGTCAGCAGTTTCTGGGATTCCCGGGCGCGGGCGGCTTCGGAATCGGTGCCCATGACCACGGCGATCAGGCGCATGTCGTCTTTCTTGGCGGAGGACACCAGGCAGTAGCCGGCTTCCTCTGTATGGCCGGTTTTCAGCCCGTCCACGCTGGGGTCGCGCCACAGCAGCAGGTTGCGGTTCTGCTGGGTGATGCCGTTGTAGGTAAATTCCTTCTCCGCGTAGGTGCCATAGTGTTCCGGGTAGTCGCGGATGATGGCCCGGGCCAGGATGGCCATGTCGGTGGCGGTGGTGAAGTGGTTTTCCGCCGGCCAGCCGGTGGCATTCACGAAATGGCTGCCTTCCATGCCCAGGCGACGGGCGTGCTGGTTCATCAGGTCGGCGAAAGCATCCTCGGAGCCGGCGATGAATTCGGCCAGGGCCACGCTGGCGTCATTGCCGGACTGGATGATGATGCCTCTGAGCAGTTCGCCTACCGGCACCCGGGTGCCTTCGCGGACAAACATGCGTGAGCCGCCCATTTTCCAGGCCTTGACGCTGATCGGCGCCATATCGTCTTCGGAAATATTGCCTTTTTGCAGTTCGGCTTCGGCAATGTAGGCGGTCATCATCTTGGTCAGGCTGGCCGGTGGCAGCCGCTGGTCGGCATTGTGCTCGACGATGATCTGGCCGCTGGCCGCATCCATCAGCAGATAGCCGCGGGCGTCAATCTGCGGGGCGCGGGGAACCATATCCGCCTGGGCCTGCAGGGAAAGAAGGGTGCCAAGAACGGCAAAAACAGCAAAAAGGGAAAAACGAAACGACTGGGGATGCATGGGTGTCCTGCCTGTTGGTTTCCTTGTCAGCCTGAACGATCAGGGGTCAAGTCGGTCGGGGGTGAAAATCCAAAGTGTCTTTGACAGAGAACGGACAAAAAATTCCCCGACATTGAATGATGGCTGCATTCTAGTGGAGCCGGGCGCCAACCGGAACCGGCGTTTGTCAGAACCTGTTCAGGTTCTGTAAGAGCCTGCTTGGAGTTATACGCAGCCGCGTTGCCGCTAAAAATGGCTCCAGGCAAGGCGCGAACCGCAGGACCTGACGGGTCAAGTTCAAGGGAGCCTCTGAATAACTCCTTGCATGCTCAGTCTTTCAGGCTGGTTCGCCCCCTCGGCCAAGGTAAAGAGGGGCGCGCTTTTGAAGGTGTATGTCCATCCATCGGCTATTTACCTTCAACACGCAACAACGAGTGCGGGCCAGCCTGGAAGACCCGGAGCACACT
>JAKSCQ010000329.1 GCA_022360555.1 Pseudomonadales bacterium | reverse complement strand
GGCCCGGTGGTCGCCGGCTGGTTGCTGCTTGCCGAGTTCATCTTCACCCTGGCCATGGCGCTCAAGTGCTACCCGCTACAACCTGGCGGCCTGCTGGCCATCGAGGCGGTGATGATCGGCCTGACCAGCCCCGATACCGTGCTGCACAAGGTGGAGAGCAACCTGGAAGTCATGTTGCTGCTGATTTTCATGGTGGCGGGCATTTTCTTCCTGAAGGACCTGTTGCTGTTCCTGTTCACCCGCATCCTGCTGGGGGTGAAGTCCAAGGTGCGGCTGAGCTTGCTGTTCTGTATCGCCGCCGCCGTGCTGTCGGCCTTCCTGGATGCCCTGACGGTGACTGCCGTGGTCATTGCCGTCTGTACCGGCTTTTATGGCATCTACCACAAAGTGGCATCGGGCAAGACCTTCCAGCAGAAGCACGATCATGGCGATGACACCAGCGTCGAAGACCTGCACCGTGAGGATCTGCGTCGTTTCCGCTCCTTCCTGCGCAGCCTGCTCATGCATGCCGCCGTGGGAACCGCCCTGGGCGGGGTCTGTACGCTGGTCGGGGAACCGCAGAACCTGCTGATTGCCAACAAGGCCGGCTGGGAGTTCGGAGAATTCTTCCTGCGTATGGCCCCTATTACCCTGCCAGTGCTGGTGATGGGCCTGCTCACCTGCGTGTTTCTGGAAATCAGCGGCAGTTTTGGCTATGGCGAGGACATTCCGGAAAAGGTGCGTGGCATCATGCGCCAGTACGCCCTGGAGCAGGACCGCAAACGTACCACCCAGAACCGTGCGGCTCTGGTGGTGCAGGCCCTGACCGCCGTCTGGCTGGTCATTGGTCTGGCCACCCATGCTGCCTCCGTGGGCCTGGTGGGCCTGACGGTGATCATTCTGGCTACTTCCTTCACCGGCATCATTGAAGAGCACCGCCTGGGCGCGGCATTCGAGGAAGCGCTGCCCTTTACCGCTTTGTTGACGGTCTTTTTTGCCGTGGTTGCGGTAATTGCCGACCAACAACTGTTTGCACCAGTGATCGAGTACGTACTGAGTCTGGAAAAGCAGGTGCAGGGACCGGCGTTCTACATTGCCAACGGGGTGCTGTCCGCGGTTTCGGACAATGTCTTTGTGGCAACGGTCTATGTGGATGAAGTGGGCCAGGCGCTGCTGAAAGGCGAAATCGACCGGGATACCTTCGACCTGCTGGCCGTGGCCATCAACACCGGCACCAATATTCCTTCCGTGGCGACGCCCAATGGCCAGGCGGCCTTCCTGTTCCTGCTCACCTCCGCCCTCGCCCCGCTGGTGCGGCTGTCCTACGGGCGCATGGTGGTCATGGCACTGCCTTACACGCTGGTCATGTCCATTACCGGGCTGATCATGAGCGCCATGGTGCTGGAACCGCTGACCGAGGACATGTACGAGAAGGGCTGGATCGAGCACCACCAGGTGTCGGAGTATCAGAAGGGGCCGACCAAGGAGCACTGAGGCTCGCCCGGTCGTGCCCGAAGATCGGGGTGGCAATAGCGGGTGTCAGCTCAGTGCTGCACCCCCTTCCCCTTTTCCAGTTGTTCCCAGAGTGTCGGCCCATCGTTGCTACCGGCAATGGCAGCCAGCTTGTCCTGGTGGCGGCGGGCTTCCTCTTCGCTGGCCTTTACCACTTTCAGGGGCGGACGCTGGGCGTCAAGACGCCGAATGGCTTCCGCCACAGCCTCGTTGCCCTGCTCCCCCCCCTCGTTGGCCCCCAGTGACAGCCGGGTCTGACCGCCAGTCATGGCCAGGTAGACGTCAGCCAGAATTTCCGCATCCAGCAACGCGCCGTGCAGTTCCCGGTGGCCGTTTTCCACGTCATAGCGACGACACAGGGCATCCAGGTTGTTCTTTTGCCCCGGATGCTTATGCCGGGCCATGACCAGGGTATCCAGGATGCCGCAACGGTCTTCGATACGCCCGTAGCGGGCGCCCAGCATACGCAGCTCGTGATTCAGGAAGCCCACATCGAAAGGCGCGTTATGAATCACCAGCTCGGCGCCATCCACAAAAGCCAGGAATTCATCCACCACCTTGTCGAAGGTCGGCTTGTCTGCGAGAAACTCGGTGCTGATACCGTGGACAGCCAGTGCCCCTTCATCGATCTCACGTTCCGGGTTGAGGTAGAGGTGCAGGTTATTGCCGGTAATCCGGCGGTTCACCACCTCCACACAACCGATTTCGATGACCCGGTGCCCGTCATTGGGTTCCAGGCCGGTTGTTTCCGTATCCAGTACTACCTGACGCATCAAGTCGGCATTCCCTGTTGAGCAAGTTCATCAATACCGCGGTTGGCCAGAGCATCCGCGCGTTCGTTTTCCGGGTGACCACTGTGGCCCTTAACCCACTGCCATGTCACAGAATGCGGCTGGGTGGCGGCATCCAGGCGCTGCCACAGGTCCACATTTTTGACCGGCTGTTTTGACGCTGTCTTCCAGCCACGCTTTTTCCAGTTCGCCATCCACTGGGTCACCCCATCCATGACATATTTGGAATCCGTGGTCAGCTCCACCTCACAGGGGCGAGTCAGTGCTTCCAGCGCCATGATGGCGGCCATCAGCTCCATGCGGTTATTGGTGGTATCCGGCTCGCCACCATACATTTCCTTTTCCTTGCTGCCATAACGCAGCACAGCGCCCCAGCCCCCTGGGCCGGGATTGCCCCGGCAGGCGCCGTCGGTAAAAATCTGTACATGTCTCAATGAATCAGGACTCCCTGTTCTGTTGTCCCCAACGGGCGACCGGCACCGGCACCACGGCATTCGGGGGCACCTGACGCTGCCGGGAGGGCAAGGGCCGGACCACGCCCGCGCGCTTGCGTGCCACCAGCAGGTAGGCATTGCCATGACGGGGCCAAAGCAGGCTGCCCAGCCACTCAAGCAAGCGCAGGCGGCCACGGGCCCGGTCGGAAAGCGGCATAGTATAGAAGCCACTGGCCATCCCATCGACCTCGAATCCCAATACCTGTAGCCAGTCCGTCAGGCGGTTGGGGCGATAAAAGCGGCCAGACCAGGCAGGCCGTTTGCGCCACAGCAGCCAACGTCCCAATCCCATCAGACTCACTGGATGGAAGCCGATGATGGCAATCATGCCACCGTGGGAAATACAACGGGAAGCTTCGCGCAGTACCTGGTGCGGATCGCGGGAGAAATCCATGACATGGTGCAACATCAGCAGGTCCACGCTGCTCTTGGCCAACGGCAGCAGGTCCATGCGTGACTGCAAGCGCACCCCCCTAAACCCTTCCGGCGCGATGGAGGTCTGCCAGCGCAACGGACTTTCCGCCAGCAGGTCACGGCCGTCACCGGCATAAATAGCCACCGCCCGCTGTCCTACCTGTCGTCGCAGCCAGTCGGTCAGCATCTCCCGTTCGGCCGCCAGCAAAGCCTGGCCAGGCTCACCGTCCAGCCACTGATTGAACCCTCTCCCCAGGTCCGCCGAGGAGGCCCTGAACGAGATACGGTTGAGCGGCGGTAGCTGCATGCGGACAATACCCCTGTAAAGCCGTTTGTACAGACTCTGTAAGAACCTTACTTCAGGAGCGTACCACGTCATGTCCGACAGCCCTACCGCCATCCCCGCATTTCGTGACAACTACATCTGGGCCATCTGTGAGGACGGCCACTGCGTCGTCGTGGACCCGGGCGATGCCGCTCCAGTGGAGGCATTTCTTGAGCAACGGGGGCTCCAGCTCACCGCCATTCTGGTAACCCACCACCACCCGGACCATGTGGGCGGTATCCCTTCCCTGCTGAACCACCGGGATATCCCCGTGTACGGCCCGGCCCGGGAAACCATTCCCGGCATGACCACCCCCCTTGAGGAAGGCCGGACAATCACTCCGTCCGGGCTGTCGATTTCTCTGGATGTTATCGAGGTACCCGGCCACACCCTGGGACATATTGCATTTTACGATAAGGGAAATGGCTGGTTATTCTGCGGCGACACCCTGTTCGCCGGCGGCTGTGGCCGCCTCTTCGAGGGGACACCGGAGCAGATGCATCATTCCCTGCAAAAACTGGCCCGCCTGCCCGCCGACACCCGTGTTTTCTGTGCCCATGAATACACCGAAGCCAACCTGACTTTTGCCGCCGCAGTGACGCCCCAGGACCCGGCCGTTCTCGACCGGCTGGAAGCAGTGCGGCAGGCCCGACGCGAAGGGCAGATCACCCTCCCCTCCACAATAGGAGAAGAGCGTCACAGCAATCCCTTTTTACGTTCTCATGAACCGGCTCTCCAGCAGGCCTGCGAGGCCCGTGAACCGGGCTCTTCAAGCGACAAAATGCAATGTTTTGCATCCTTGCGTCGCTGGAAGGACAGCTTTTAGCGCTCAGTGTTTGCCGCTACACTCCCCGCCGACTTAACATTACAGAAAATATTTGCTGTCCTTTTTATTATGAAAAAAACTTACATCCTGGCCTTTTTTCTTGGCTTGGGAGTCCTGGGGGGCTGCGCGTCGCATCAATCCCTGGATGAGCTTCCTCCCATGCCCGCCGCCGAACCCTCTGTCGACGACGTTAATCTCGCCAACGGCATGGATGAACCCGACCCGGTGGAGGACAGCACACCGGCTGCCGAAAACGATGATCTCTGGGTTCGCCTGCGAGCTGGCTACGGCCTGGACCTGAGTGTCGACAATGACCGTATCCGGGTACAGCGGGACTGGTATGCCCGCCACCCACAGTATTTCAAGCGTGTGACAACCCGCTCGGAACGCTACCTGCACTACATCGTGGAGCAGGCCGAAGCCCGCGACATGCCACTGGAACTGGCCCTGCTTCCTGTAGTGGAAAGCGCCTTCGACCCCTTCGCCTATTCCCATGGCCGCGCTGCCGGCCCCTGGCAGTTCATCCCCTCCACCGGCGACTACTTTGGCTTGCACCGCACCTGGTGGGAAGACCAGCGCCGGGACATTCTCAAGTCCACCAACGCCGCCCTGGATTATCTGCAGAAGCTGTCCAACCGCTTCGACGGCGACTGGCTGTTGGCCCTGGCGTCCTATAATGCCGGCGGCGGCACGGTCTCGCGTGCTATTCGAGCCAATGAGCGGGCCGGGCGCCCCACCGACTTCTGGAACCTGAACCTGCCACGGGAAACCACCGCTTACGTACCCAAATTGCTGGCCATCGCGCAAATTGTCCAGGCCCCGGAAAGCTATGGCGTGAGCCTGCATCCGATACGCAATGAGCCCTACTTTGCCAAGGTGGATACCGGGGGACAGATCGACCTGGCCCAGGCGGCCAAACTGGCCGATATTTCCGTGGAAGAACTCTACCTGCTCAACCCCTCCTACAATCGCTGGGCCACCGCACCGGATGGGCCCCACCAGTTGCTGGTGCCGGCCGACCGGGCCGAACTGTTCTCCACCCGACTGGCTGAACTGCCCAAGGACCAGCGCATGCAGTGGGCCCGTTACGAAATCCGGCCCGGCGACAACCTCGGTAGCATTGCGCGCCGTTACCGTACCACCCCGGAGGTGTTGCGCAGCATCAACCATTTGAAAAGCAACACCATCATTGCCGGCCGTACCCTGCTGATCCCCGGCCCGGCTGCCAGCAGTGACAGTTACAGCCTGAGTGCCGATGCCCGTCTGGCCGACAAACAGGACCGAAAACGTGCCGGTCGCCAGCGGGTCAATTACACCGTCCAGTCCGGCGACACCCTCTGGGAAATCGCCCGGAGCCACAAGGTGGGTGTGAAGGAGCTGGCCAAGTGGAACAACATGGCCCCTGGCGACAGCCTCTCCATCGGCCAGTCCCTGGCTATCTGGACCAAAGGCAGTAAAGCCGCCAGCCCCGCGGTCACACGCAACGACAGCAACATGGTCCGTAAGGTCCGTTATGCGGTACGCAACGGGGATTCCTTGTATGCCATTGCAGACCGCTTTAATGTATCGGTCAACGACATAAGAAGCTGGAACAGCACAGTAGCCAGCAAACGATACCTGCAACCCGGGCAACGGCTGACGCTTTACGTTGATATTCGCCAAACGTTCTAAAACGATTCTGGTCCTGACGGGCCTGCTCCTCGGTGTGGCTTGCCACGCCGGGGTTACCCGCAGCCACGGCTATCACCCTTTCGGGCACCTCAAGTACCCTGCGGACTTTTCCCATTTCGACTACGTCAACCCCGATGCCCCCAAGGGCGGCAGCATCCGCCTTTACGGCAATGGCACTTTTGACAGCCTCAATCCTTATATCCTCAAAGGTCGCAGCCCGGCGGATACCCCCGGCATCCAGATGTATGGTGTCACCGAAATTGCCGACAGCCTGCTGATGGGCAGCCAGTCCCATAACCCGCTGGGGGATGAGGCCGGGGCCGCCTACGGCCTGATTGCCGACTGGATCGAATACCCGGAAGACCGTCGTTGGTGCACGTTCCACATTCGTGACGAAGCCCGTTTTCACGACGGGCACCCGATCCGCGCCGAGGATGTGGTGTTCAGCGTGGAAACTCTTCGCAGCAAAGGCCACCCCGAATATGCCCTGAAACTGGCGGATGTCACCTCTGTGCAGGCACTGGATGAGCAGACCGTCAAATTCACCTTCAGCGAAGCCCGCCGTGACCTGCCGTTGCTGGTCGGCGCCCTGCCGATTCTCCCCCGCCACTACTGGAAAGAGCATGATTTTGAACAGGCCAGCCTGACGCCCCCCTTGTCCAGTGGCCCTTACCGGGTTGCCGCGGTGGAACCCGGGCAGCAAGTGGTGTTCGAACGCGTCGAGGATTACTGGGCCAAGGACCTGCCCGTGAATCGGGGGCGCTACAATTTTGACCGCGTGGAATTCGAATTTTACCGGGATGCCGACGTGGGCTTTGAAGCCTTCAAATCCGGCGGCTATGACCTGCATTACACCTATAGCTCGAAGCGCTGGGCCACCGGCTTCGACTTTGCCGCCATGAACGATGGCCGAGTCAAGCGGGCGGAAATCCCCCACCGCATGCCTCGCCCGGTACAGGCCCTGTTCTTCAATACCCGCCAGGCGCCTTTTAACGACCGCAATGTACGCAAGGCAGCAGGGCTGCTGTTCGATTTCGAGTGGTCCAATCGCAACCTGTTTGCCAACGCCTACACCCGCACCGTCAGCTGGTTTCCCAACAGTCCCTACATGGCGCCCCTGCCCGCCAGCCCCGAAGAAAGAGCGTTGCTGAAAGAGTTTACCGGGCAACTCCCCGAAGGCTACTTCAGTGCCGATATCACTCCTCCCGTCAACGACGGCAGCGGCCAGATCCGTGATCGCATGCGTGAAGCACTCGGCCTGTTGAAACAGAGCGGCTGGAAGACGCAGGGCAACACGCTGGTCAACCAGGACGGCAAGCCTCTGCGCTTTACCGTGCTCAACTATCACAACCCTGGCATCTACCGCATTCTGGCGCCCTGGTTCCGCAATCTGGAACGATTGGGCATTGAAGCCGACTATCGTGAAGTCGAGCCCGCCGCCTACAAGGAGCGGCTGGACAATTTCGACTATGATGTGGTGTTGTTCGTTCTGCCCGTGCGCGACTATCCAGGCCCGGAACTCAAGGATTATTTTCTTTCCGACAGTGCGGATGTCCCTGGCAGTCGCAACCTGGCCGGCATTGACCACCCTGTGGTGGATTTTCTGGTCAAACAGGCACTGGCTGCCGACAACGAAAACGACTATGTCCTGGCCCTGCAATCCCTCGACCGGATGCTTCGCTACCAGCATTATGGCGTACTGAATTACCATATCCGCCACCACCGGATTGCCTGGTGGGACAAGTTTGCACGTCCGCCGGAACCTATCCCCTACGGCCTGGGTCTGGATACTTGGTGGGTGAAACAATAACAAGGAGTCTTTATGGCCATTCACAGCAGTTTGCTGCGTGGGCTATTTGTGGGTCTGTGCCTTTTCGCAGGCCCGGTGAATGCCGAAATACACCGTGGGCATGCCATCGCCATGCATGGCGAACCACAGTATCCAGCGGATTTTTCCCACTTCGACTACGTCAACCCGAATGCCCCCAAGGGCGGAGAGCTGCGACGGCATGTCATCGGCAGCTTCGATTCGCTCAACCCCTTCGTCTCCAAGGGACGTTCCGCCGCCGGCATGGGGTATCTGGACAATTCCCACCTTTATGACTCCCTCACCATCCGCGGCGAAGACGAGCCCTTCACCCAGTACGGGCTGTTGGCAGAAACCATCGAGTGGCCGGATGATCGTAGCTGGGTGCGTTTCCATCTTCATGAAGAAGCCCAATTCGCCGATGGCCACCCCGTCCGTGCCGAGGATGTGGCCTGGACCTTCCATACCCTGATGGAAAAAGGGGCACCGTTTTTCAGTTATTACTATGCGGCCGTGGACCGTGTGGAAGTCGATGATCCCCTGACGGTGACCTTCCATTTCAAGGACAGCAACAACCGTGAACTGCCACTGATCATGGGCCAACTACCGGTACTGCCCAAGCATTACTGGCAGGACCGTGAATTCGGCAAGGACGGCATGCAGCCCCCCCTCGGTTCCGGCCCCTATACCATTGCCGAGGCCAAGCCCGGCAAGCGCATCGTTTACCAGCGCCGCAAGGACTACTGGGCTGCGTCCCTGCCGGTCATGAAGGGGCGCAACAATTTCGACCGCATCACCTACGACTATTATCTGGATGAAAATGTGGCGCTGGAAGCGTTCAAGAGTGGCAATTACGACTGGCGCCACGAAAACAATTCCAAGCTCTGGGCCACCGCTTATGAGGGGCCGGCCTTCAAGAAAGGGGAAATTGTCACGGAGACCGTTACCCACCATAACCCCTGGGGCGCACAGGCCTTTATTTTCAATCTGCGCAAACCGCTTTTCCAGGACAAGGTGTTGCGCGAAGCCATTGGCTATGCCTTTGATTTTGAATGGTCCAACGCCAATCTCTTTTATGGTCAGTACAAGCGCGACCGCAGCTATTTCGAAAATTCCGACATGGAAGCCACCGGCTTGCCGTCAAAAGCCGAACTGGCGTTGCTGGAGCCTTTCCGCGACCAACTGCCGGAAGAGGTTTTCAGCAAAGAGTACAACCCGCCGAAGAGCAATGGCTCCGGCCGTCCCCGGGAAAACCTTCGCCAGGCCCAGCAATTGCTCAAGGAAGCGGGCTACGCTTTCCGTAATGGCACCCTCTTCACGCCCGACGGAAAACCCGTCACCTTTGAAATCATGCTCAGCTCACCCGCGTTCGAGCGCATTGTGTTGCCCTTTGCCCGCAACCTCAAAGCCCTGGGCATTATTGCCAATGTGGTGAAAATCGATTCTTCCCAATACGTGGAGCGGATTCATAATTTTGAATTCGACATGGTGGTGTCGCGCATGGGGCAATCCAGCTCCCCTGGCAACGAACAGCAGGAATACTGGAGCTCGAAGGCTGCCGACCAGCCCGGCAGCCGCAACCTGATCGGCATCAAGAACCCGGTGGTGGATGCGTTGGTGGAAGAGATCATCGCCGCCCCCACACGGGAAGCCCTGATCACCGCTTGCCGGGCCCTGGACCGGGTGCTGCAGTGGAATCACTATAGCGTGCTGAACTGGTACTCGGATCAGCACCGTCTGGCCTACCAGTCCCGCCTCAAGCATCCAGAATTCGGCAAGTACGTGGGCCCCGGCGCCGCCCTGGATACATGGTGGGACAGCACGGCTGAATGATGAAACTCTACATTGGCAAACGGTTGCTGCTGGTACTGCCCACCCTGTTCGGCATTCTGTTGCTGAATTTCATCGTCATCCAGGCCGCCCCTGGCGGCCCGGTGGAAAAGACCCTGGCGGAATTGCAGGGGGTCGCCACCGGCGGTGCCGGCAGCAGTTTTGCCGGCGGCAGCGCCGATACTGTCAGTGGCGGAGACTATCGCGGTTCCAAGGGCCTGCCTCCGGAGCTGGTCGAACGCATCGAGAAGATGTATGGCTTCGACAAGCCGGCCCATGAGCGCTTCTGGCTGATGATCAAGAACTACTTCACGCTCAATTTCGGCGAATCCTACTACCGCGACCGCTCGGTGACGGAATTGATCGTCGAACGGCTGCCGGTCTCCATCTCGCTGGGGTTATGGAGCACGCTCATCGCTTACCTGGTGTCCATTCCCATGGGCATTCGCAAGGCAGTCACGGACGGCAGTCGCTTCGATGTCTGGAGCAGTACCGCCATTGTCATCGGCTTTGCTGTTCCCAGCTTTTTGCTGGGCATCATGCTGATCGTTATCTTTGCCGGTGGCTCCTACTTCGAGTGGTTTCCCCTGCGCGGCCTGACCTCAGACAATTTCGAAGAGCTGAGCCTGCTGGGCAAGATCGGGGATTATCTCTGGCACATTACCCTGCCCACCCTGGCTATCGTGGTGGGCAACTTCGCGACCCTGACCATGCTGACCAAGAATTCCTTCATGGACGAGATCCGCAAGCAGTATGTGCAGACCGCCCGCGCCAAGGGACTGAGTGACAAACAGGTTCTCTACCGGCATGTCTTCCGCAATGCCATGCTGATCATCATTGCCGGTTTTCCCGCTGCCTTCGTCAGTATGTTCTTTACCGGTGTGCTGCTGATCGAATTCATTTTCTCCCTGGACGGCCTGGGTCTGCTCGGTTTCGAATCGGTTATCAACCGGGATTATCCCGTGGTCTTCGGTACCCTGTTTATCTTCACCCTGATCGGTCTGTTGCTGAAACTCATCAGCGACCTGACCTACATGTGGGTGGACCCGCGCATCGATTTCGAGCGGAGGGAAAATTGATGAAGGGTCTGCGTCTGCCGGTGGGCAACCCGGTCTGGGCACGCCAGTGGCAAGCCTTCCGCTCCAACCGCCGTGGCTACTGGTCGCTGTGGATTTTCCTGTTCCTCTTCATTGCCAGCCTTGGCGCCGAGCTGATTGCCAACGACAAGCCGCTGTTGGTGCGCTATGACGGCGACTGGTACACCCCGGTTTTCCATACCTACCCGGAAACCACCTTCGGCGGCTTTTTCGAATCCGAAGCCAATTACCGGGACCCGGTGGTCAAGGAGCTGATCGAAGACAAGGGCTGGATGCTGTGGCCCCCCATTCGCTACAGCTACAACACCATCAATTACGATCTTGACGTACCCGCCCCCGCTCCGCCCTCCAGTGACAACTGGCTGGGCACGGATGACCAGGGCCGAGACATCGTCGCCGGGCTGATTTATGGCTTTCGTATTTCCGTGCTGTTCGGCCTGATGCTGACACTGCTCTCCAGTCTGGTTGGCATTGTCGTCGGAGCGTTGCAGGGGTATTACGGGGGCTGGCTGGATCTGTCCGGACAACGCTTCCTGGAAATCTGGTCCAGCATGCCCACTCTCTTCCTGATCATCATTCTTTCCAGCTTTGTCTCGCCCAGCTTCTGGACGCTGCTGGTGATCATGCTGCTGTTTTCCTGGATGGCACTGGTGGACCTGGTGCGCGCCGAGTTCCTGCGCTGCCGCAACATGGACTATGTGCGCGCCGCCCATGCCATGGGCGTGCGCACACCGGTGATTATGTTCCGGCACATGCTGCCCAATGCCATGGTCGCCACCCTCACCTACCTGCCCTTCATTCTCAACGGCGCGGTGGTGACACTGACTTCGCTGGATTTCATCGGCTTCGGACTGCCGCCGGATGCGCCGTCACTAGGCAGGCTGATGGGTCAGGGCAAGGCCAACCTGCACGCCCCCTGGATCGGCATCAGCGTCTTTGTCACGCTCACTGTCATGCTGACCTTGCTGGTCTTTATCGGCGAAGCCGTGCGTGATGCCTTCGACACGAGGAAGTTCCTGCAATGAGCCTGCTGTCCATGCAAGGGCTGACTATCGATTTTGGCGATCAACGGGTAGTCAGCAACATGAGTCTGACCCTGGAAAAGGGGCATATGCTGGCGCTAGTGGGCGAGTCCGGTTCCGGCAAGTCCCTGACTGCCCTCTCCATTCTCGACCTGTTGCCGGACAATGCTGTGTGGCGGGCCGATACTCTGACGCTGGAAGAGCAGGACCTGCTTGCCCTGGACAGCCGACAGAAGCGGGCCCTGCGGGGTGGGCGCATCGGGATGATATTCCAGGAGCCGCTGACCGCCCTGAACCCGCTGCATACGGTGGAAAAGCAGATTAGCGAAAGCCTGTTCGTGCATCAGGGCATGAGCCGCAAACGTGCCCGCGATCGCTGTCTGGAACTGCTGCGCCAGGTCGAACTGCCCGCCACGGACGACATGCTTGGCCGCTATCCCCACCAGCTTAGCGGCGGGCAGCGCCAACGGGTCATGATTGCCATGGCCCTGGCCAACGATCCACAAATCCTGATCGCTGACGAGCCGACCACCGCCCTGGATGTGACCGTGCAGGAAACCATCCTCACCCTGATCAAGCGGCTGCAGAAAGAGCTGGATCTGGCCATTCTGCTGATCAGCCACGATCTGGGGGTGGTCAGTCGCTATGCCGATGACATCATCGTGATGCACCACGGCAAGGCCGTGGAAACCGGAACCACAGACCAGGTACTCAATCAGCCCCAGGCGGACTATACCCGGCATCTGCTGGAGTCCGAACCCCATGGCGCCATGCCGCCTCTTGCCGATAACAGCCCTTCGCTGCTAGAGGCCAGTGATATCGCTGTGGCCTTCAAAGGCAAGCGCCAGCGCCTCTTTGCCCCTGTACCGGTATTGCAGGCGGTGGATCATATCAGTCTGACTATCCGCCGGGGCGAGACCCTCGGTATTGTCGGGGAATCCGACTCCGGCAAGTCCACCCTGGCCCTGGCCATGCTGCGCCTGATACCCAGCCAGGGGCATATTCTGATGGACGACACGGACCTGCGGGCCCTGAACCGGCGGCAGATGCGCGGCTGGCGTAACCGCCTGCAGGTGGTCTTTCAGGATCCCTTTGGCAGTCTCAACCCGCGCATGACCGTCGGGCAGATCATCGCCGAGGGCCTGGCCGTCCACGCCCCGCAATTGTCGCGCGATGCCCGCGAAGAGAGGGTCTCGCGCATGCTGGACGAAGTGGGTCTGCCGGAAGCGGCCCGGCATCGCTACCCTCACGAATTTTCCGGCGGTCAACGCCAGCGCATCGCCATTGCCCGCGCCCTGATCCTGGAGCCGGAACTACTGGTTCTGGATGAACCCACGTCGGCATTGGACCGCAGCGTCCAGTTCCAGATTCTCGAGCTGCTCAAATCCCTGCAGAAGAAACATGACCTCAGCTATCTGTTTATCAGCCACGACCTGAAGGTGATTCGCTCCATCTGCCACCGGGTCATGGTAATGAAGGATGGCAAGGTGGTTGAGCAGGGAGACACCCGTGACATCTTCGAGAAACCGTCACAGGACTACACCCACAGGCTGATGGCTGCCGCCTTTGCCCGTTGAGCAGGAAATACACCGTTGCATTTGATTTGCGGGCCTGACACGTCTTTGCGGCCCAAATTGCCTATAATCGGGACAAGCTCAAAGTTGAAAGCACAAAAGCGCGGACAATCTGCAACACAGCCTGTGCCTGATCGCAATGGCTCAGTCAGAGCCGCTCCAGGGAGTCTGGACGCGGGCGGCGCATCTTCTTGTCAGTGAATGGCTCGGCTCGCGCCTCTGCAACTTTCAAACTTTGAACTTTCAACTCAAAAAAGCATATCGAGGACGAACATGGGATTTCTTGCAGGCAAACGTTACCTGATTGTCGGCATCGCCAGTGACCGCTCAATTGCCACCGGTATTGCCGAAGCCATGCACCGCGAAGGCGCCGAGCTGGCCTTCACCTACCAGAACGACAAGCTCAAGAGTCGCGTGGAAAAAGCGGCCGAGCGCTATGGCAGCCGTACCGACCTGTGCTTCCCCTGCGATGTGACCAGCGACGACGAAATCGATGCCGTCTTCACCGAGCTGAGCAAACAGTGGGACGGACTGGATGGCATCGTTCACGCCGTGGGTTTTGCCCCCGGCCACGAGCTGGACGGCAACTTTGCCGATGTGGCCACCCGCGAAGGCTTCCAGATCGCCCACGATATCTCCAGCTACAGCTTCGTGGCCCTGGCCAAGGCTGGCCGCAAGATGATGGCCAACCGCAATGGTGCCCTGCTCACCCTCACCTACCATGCCGCTCGTCAGACAGTGCCAAACTACAACGTCATGGGCCTGGCCAAGGCTAGCCTGGAAGCCTCCGTGCGTTACCTGGCATCCAGCCTGGGCCCGGAAGGCATCCGGGTAAACGGTATTTCCGCCGGGCCTATCCGCACTCTGGCCGCCTCCGGTATCAAGAAATTCCGCACCATGCTGGATTACAACGCTGCCAAGGCGCCCCTGCGTCGCAACGTGACCATCGAGGAAGTGGGTAACGCCGCAGCCTTCCTGTGCTCTGATCTGGCCTCCGGCATCAGCGGTGAAATCACCTATGTAGACGGTGGTGCGAGCACGGTTTCCATGCCGTTCGAGCTGGACGAATAAGACTCCCCGGTCAACGGCAAGCCATAGCGGCGGAGATTGCCTTCGGCAATTTCCGCCCTACGACGGCAGCCATGCTTGCATGGTGAATGGGTTGCAAGGCACAGGGGCGAGTTTCGAGGTTCGAGTTTCGAGTTTCGAGTTTCGAGTTTCGAGGTTCGAGAGGCAGAAATGCTGGCTGGATTAGCTGCAAGCGTAATCCATCAGACCTCGCTCCGGATTTCCTATTGTCTCTATGCTGTGACAAAAGGTGGATTACGCCTTCGGCTAATTCACCCTACGATGCGTCTTTTCTCCCACTGTGGGAGCCATGCTTGCATGGCGAATTGGGGTTGGGAGAGGCAGCGGATCGGCATTGTCTGGATAGACCTGTCGGGCCTGAAATGCCTGATCGCCCGTTGGGCGATTTCCGCGCAAGCGCGGTTCGCGCCCTGGAATGGCGCTCCTACAGCAGCCTTGTAGAAAGCACCGGGGTTCGGGAACGTTTCTGCCTTTCCCTATCCAACCCCTCGCAACTCTCAAGCCGGAAACAAAAAAGCCCACCAAAGGAGGTGGGCTTTTAGGATGAATGCTAACGAGCGCTATTTACTGGCTGTCATCCGCATTCGGGCTAAGGCGACCGGGGAACAACTCCACATCGCCTTGTTCACGAAGCATGGCCACAACCTGGCGGAAGTTTCGCTGGCCTTCGATATTGGCCAGTTCACGCAGAGCGGCCTGCTGCTGGGCATCGCTCAGCGGTTCGGCATTGCCGTCTTCCACACGGGTTACCTGGAAAGCCACCAGTGAACCATTGCCGGTACGGGTCAACTCTACCGCAGACCCCTTGTCACCCTGCGGGCGAGGCTGACTGAAAGCACTGTTGACCACTTCCATGGAAGGCTCGGCACCGCCACGTTGCAGTCCCTCCTGCTCTTCCACCTCGACACCAAACAGGGCGGCAATCTCACCCAGAGTTGCGCCCTCTTCCAGTTTCGTCTCGGCCTGGGCAGAAAGCTCCTGCACCTTGTCTGCCGCTTTTTCGCCTTTCAGACGTTCGCGAATGGAAAAGGCGACCTCTTCCAGTGGCATGGGTTCGGCCGGCTTTTCCTCGGCAATGCGCACCGCCAGGTACTGCCCCTGGCCCAGTTCAATCAGGTCACTGTTGTGACCATCCTTACGAACCTGATCACTGTTAAGCGCTTGCTGAACCTGTGGGTTATTCAGCGGAGACGGGAGTGCTGACAGGGCCACCCAGTCCGACTGCTCCACCTGGGCTCCCACCTGCTGGGCCGGTTCGGCCAGATCGCTGTGTTCATACAGCAGCTCTTCCAGTTGAGCCACGTCTTCATTCAGCATGGCTTCGGCACGGGCACGCTTGAGATCCGCACGAATCTGGTCGGACAGGTCAGCCAGCGATGGCAGTTCCCGTTTTTCAGCCACTTCGGTCACCTTTATCAGGTGGACGCCGGAGTCCGTGACCACCGGCTCGGACACCTGGCCAGGCTCCAGGGTAGCGATGGCGCTTTCCATTTCCTCCGGCAAGGTGCCTTCGGACACTACCCCCAGATCACCGCCATTATCGGCAGAACCCGGATCGTCGGAATAACGTGCGGCAACATCAGCGAAGCTTTCACCACCGGCCAGCGCTTTGGCGGCTTCCGCGGCACGGGCTTTGGCGGCATCCAGGTCGCGCTCGTCGTTCAACTCCACCATGATGTGGGCCACATGACGGGCAGTACCACCGCTGGACTCTTCCATGATGGCCCGACGTACCTCGTACTCGGCCGTCACGTCTTCATCGGACACGGTTACCTGATCCGCATAGTCCCCGGCGTTAAGTTGCACATAGCTGATTCTGAATTCCTCAGGGCGCATAAATTCACCCTGATTCTCTTCATAATAGGCCGCAACCTCTTCATCAGAGACGTCGAACTGCTGACGCAGCGCATTGAGGTCCAGCTGCGCAAAACGGATATCACGGACCTGTTCGCCCAGACGGCGCTGCTCGTTGAGTTCTGACGGGAGAGCAAAATCCGTGACCATGAAACCACTGCGGAACTGTTCCTTGACCATGTCCTGACGCAGGCCACGGATATAACCCTGCGGGCTCATACCTCGACTGCGCAGTTCACGCTCGAAACGGTTTCTGGAAAATTTTCCGTCTTCCTGGAAAAGGGGAACTTCATGAATGTCCGCTGCCACCTGTTTCTCGCTGAAGGTCATATCAGCCTCTGCAGCAGCGGCAAGAATCAACTGCTCGTTAACCAAGCCTTCGAGCACCATTTCCGGGCGCACAAAGGAATCCAGCAGTGCCGGATTCATGTCCGGGCTTTGCTGGCGCAACATCTCACGAACCCGCTCGACACGCTGGTTCACCACATTGCGGTTGATCTCGGTACCCTCGACCTCGGCAACAACATCACCGCTGCCTCCGCCGGTAAAATAGCCGTAGAAGCCGGAAATCACAAAAGGAAGGATAATCGCGGCAAGCAGGACCTTGCCCACGGGACCGCGGACAAAACGTCTGAACTCCTGCATGAAATTACTCCGTAGGGACCCTTATTAAAAACATTAAGAACGTTTAAAAACTGCCAAATTCGATCTTTTTTATTGGAAACCCTGTATTGAGCCTTGGTTCCCTTAAACGGAAAAAAGCGCATCCGCGAACGGCTGCGCTTTCTCAAACTGGCGGAGCGGACGGGACTCGAACCCGCGACCCCCGGCGTGACAGGCCGGTATTCTAACCAGCTGAACTACCGCTCCCGCAAACAGTTTAGTTCACCGCGTCTTTCAGCGCCTTACCGGCTTTGAAGCCCGGTACCTTGGCTGCGGCGATCTGGATGGTCTGGCCAGTCTGCGGGTTACGGCCTTCACGAGCAGCACGCTCTTTCACAGAGAAAGTCCCAAAACCTACCAGAGAAACGCTGTCGCCTTTTTTCAGGGCGCCTGTTACCGCTTCCAAAGTAGCGTCCAAAGCGCGACCAGCGTCTGCTTTGGAAATGTCCGCGCTGGCGGCAATCGCATCAATCAACTCTGATTTATTCACAAAGTTCCCCTTTCTGTTTTCCCGGTTTTATGGTCGAGGCGTGATGCACTCTCCTTATGACGAAGCCGCCTTTATACCAACGGGTATGAGGGGCGTCAAGAAAGGAAATGTGCGATCTCACCCAAGTTAAAAAAATTGAAAAACCATACAGATCAATGATTTAAAAAACTCAAATCCAACCTGTTTAATGTGTACTAGGTCGCTTGTTTCCTTCCTGGTTTTTCTCTTCAGCCAACGCCAAATCCTCTTCCAGTTCCGCTTCAGTCAGCGGACTTGGTTGATGAGTCAGCGCCACATCAAGCACCTGATCAATCCACTTTACAGGGCGGATATCCAGGGATGACTTGATATTTTCCGGAATCTCCTTGAGATCCCGTTCATTTTCTTCCGGTATTAACACCGTTTTAATGCCGCCGCGATGCGCCGCCAGCAGTTTTTCCTTAAGACCGCCAATGGGCAGCACTTGGCCCCGCAGGGTAATTTCACCCGTCATGGCCACGTCGGCACGCACCGGAATACCGGTCAGCACGGAAACAATGGCTGTGCACATGCCGATACCGGCACTGGGGCCATCCTTGGGCGTTGCGCCTTCCGGTACATGCAGGTGCAGATCACTGCGGTCCAGAGTGCGACGACGAATCCCCAGGGTAGCCGCACGGCTTTTCACTACCGTCC
Source organism: Pseudomonadales bacterium (assembly GCA_022360555.1). Classification (GTDB taxonomy): domain Bacteria; phylum Pseudomonadota; class Gammaproteobacteria; order Pseudomonadales; family Alcanivoracaceae; genus Alcanivorax. The sequence goes on along the minus strand of JAKSCQ010000329.1, from coordinate 5,973 downwards.
ACGCCGCCTGGATGGATTCCTGCATCACATCGCCCAGGGAGCCTGTAGAGGTTACCCGGCCTTTCCCCGGAGTGGAAACACTTTCAATGGTAAGCAGTTCGCCACCGACAGAGGTCCAGGCCAGACCGGTAACCTGCCCGACCTGATCTTTCTCTTCGGCGCGACCAAAACTGAAGCGACGCACACCCAGGTAATGTTCCACCTGTTCTTCGCTCAGGGTCACGGTAGTGGCTTCACCGGCCAGCAGATGCTCCTTGACGACCTTGCGACAGATCTTGCTGATTTCCCGTTCCAGACCACGAACACCGGCCTCGCGGGTGTAATGACGCACGATGTAACGCAGCACCGTTTCATCGATGACCAGCTCATCCTTCTTCAGACCGTTGTTCTTGATCTGTTTGGGAATCAGGTACTGCAGCGCGATGTTAACCTTCTCTTCCTCGGTGTAACCGGGAATCCGGATAACCTCCATGCGGTCCAGCAAGGGGGCCGGAATATTCATGGAGTTGGCGGTGCATATGAACAGGGTCTCGGACAGGTTGTAGTCCACTTCCAGATAATGGTCACTGAACTTGTCATTCTGTTCCGGGTCCAGCACTTCCAGCAGGGCAGACGCCGGATCACCGCGACTGTCCATACCCATCTTGTCCACTTCGTCCAGCAGGAACAGGGGGTTCTTTACACCCACCTTGGCCAGCTTCTGGACAATCTTGCCCGGCAGTGAACCAATATAAGTGCGGCGGTGACCACGAATTTCGGCTTCATCACGCACCCCGCCCAGAGCCATGCGAATAAACTTGCGGTTGGTAGCACTGGCAATGGACTGCCCCAGTGAGGTCTTGCCCACACCCGGCGGGCCCACCAGACACAGCACCGGCCCCTTGACCTTGCCAATCCGGCTCTGCACCGCCAGGAATTCCAGCACCCGGTCCTTCACTTCTTCCAGACCGTAATGGTCACGATCCAGCACGTCCTTGGCGTGTGCCAAATCATGGCGAATGCGGCTGCGTTTCTTCCATGGCACCGATGTCATCCAGTCCAGATAACCACGCACCACGGTGGCTTCCGCGGACATGGGCGACATCATCTTGAGCTTGTTGAATTCACTCTGGGCCTTTTCGCGGGCTTCCTTGGGCATGCCCACGCTGTCGAGTTTCTTTTCCAGCTCGTCGAGATCATTACCGGTTTCATCCAGATCACCCAGTTCCTTCTGGATGGCTTTCATCTGTTCGTTCAGGTAATACTCGCGCTGGCTTTTCTCCATCTGTTTCTTGACGCGCCCGCGAATGCGTTTTTCCACCTTGAGCACATCAATGTCGGATTCCATCAGCGCAATCAGGTGCTCCACCCTTTCGCGCACATCCACCATTTCCAGCACATCCTGTTTTTCTTCCAGCTTGAGCTGCAGATGGGCGGCAATGGTATCGGCCAGGCGACTGACTTCATCAATGGAGGACACCGAACCGGTCACTTCCGGCGCCACTTTCTTGGAGAGTTTGACGTAATCCTCGAATTGGGACTGCAGGGACTTGGACAGGGCATCCTGCTCTCCCCCGTCAGGCAGTCCTTCCTCCAGTTCGCGCACATCGGCCACGGCGCCGTTGTCGCTGAATTCTGCCTTGATCACGTGAGCACGCTGGCCACCCTCGACCAGTACCTTCACGGTACCGTCAGGCAGCTTGAGCAGCTGCAGGATGGTAGACACCGTCCCGACCCGGTAGACATCATCCACACCCGGGTCGTCGTCGGAGGCATTGCGCTGTGCGACCAGCATGATCTGCTTGTCGGCGGCCATGGCCGCTTCCAGAGCGGCTATGGATTTTTCCCTGCCGACGAACAGCGGGATCACCATATGCGGGTACACCACCACATCACGCAGTGGTAAAAGCGGAATATCTTTCAGCACGTATTGCCTCTAAATTGCCGGGGTGGCGCCTCAGTCAGGCGCCACCTTGGAAGATTGCTCGCTGTTCTCGTAAATCAACAGCGGGTCGGACTCGCCCTTGATCGTGGGGCTGTCGATCACGACCTTGGCGACACCGTCCATGGACGGCACCTGATACATGGTATCCAGCAGGACACTTTCCAGAATGGAGCGCAGGCCACGGGCACCGGTTCTCCGCTCCATGGCCTTGTGAGCCACCGCCCGCAGGGCATCATCACGGAAGTCCAGCTCCACGCCTTCCATGTCGAACAGGCGGGCATACTGCTTGGTCAGCGCATTACGCGGCTCGGTCAGAATCTGAACCAGCGCTTCCTCGCTCAATTCTTCCAGCGTGGCGATGACCGGCAGACGGCCGATGAATTCCGGAATCAGGCCGTACTTGACCAGGTCTTCCGGCTCCACATCCACCAGCAGCTCGCCAAGGTTGCGGGTGTTGTCCTTGCTTTTTACTTCGGCGGAGAAGCCGATGCCGCCCTTCTCGGAGCGTTCGCGAATCACCTTGTCCAGCCCGGCAAACGCACCACCACAGATAAACAGCATATTGCCGGTATCCACCTGCAGGAACTCCTGCTGCGGGTGCTTGCGGCCTCCCTGGGGCGGCACGGAGGCGACCGTGCCTTCGATCAGCTTCAGCAGGGCCTGTTGCACCCCTTCACCGCTCACATCACGGGTGATGGAGGGGTTGTCGGACTTGCGGGAGATCTTGTCGATTTCGTCGATGTAGACGATACCGCGCTGGGCCTTCTCTACGTCATAGTCACATTTCTGCAACAGCTTCTGGATAATGTTCTCGACATCCTCACCCACGTAACCGGCCTCGGTGAGGGTGGTGGCATCGGCGATGGTGAACGGCACATTCAGCAGGCGCGCCAAGGTTTCCGCCAGCAGAGTCTTGCCGCTGCCGGTGGGCCCGATAAGCAAAATATTGCTTTTGCCAAGCTCCACTTCTTCGCGGCTCTTGCCAACACTGCGCAGGCGCTTGTAGTGGTTGTATACCGCTACCGCCAGCACTTTCTTGGCCCGCTCCTGGCCGATCACGTACTCATCAAGGGTTTCCTTGATTTCGTTGGGCTTGGGCAGACGCTCACCGCCTGTATCGCCGGCGTCTTCCTGCACTTCCTCGCGGATAATGTCGTTACACAGATCCACGCATTCATCGCAGATAAAGACCGAGGGCCCCGCAATCAGTTTGCGGACCTCATGCTGGCTTTTGCCACAAAATGAGCAGTACAGCAGTTTGCCGTCGTCGCTCTTGCCAGTGGAATCGGTCATTGAATCGCCTCTAAACCTGTGTATTTGCTTTGAAGATGCAGGGTCGCCCGGGGATTTTCAAGCCCGCCGGGCCTCTGCGCCCTTCCGTTAGGACACTTTTTATACGAAGGTTACCGAACTACACGGGTCGCTGACGCAAAACCGCGTCAATAATCCCGTAATCCTTCGCTTCTTCCGCGCCCATGAAGTTGTCGCGGTCAGTGTCTTTCTCCAGGCGTTCCAGCGGCTGCCCGGTATGGTGCGCCAGCAGTTGATTGAGCTGCCCCTTGATCTTGAGGATTTCCTTGGCGTGGATCTCGATGTCGGAGGCCTGGCCCTGGAAGCCACCCAGCGGCTGGTGGATCATCACCCGGGCATTGGGCAGTGCGTAACGCTTGCCAGCCGCACCGGCGGTGAGCAGGAAGGCGCCCATGCTGGCAGCCTGCCCCACGCACATGGTGGATACATCCGGTTTGACGAACTGCATGGTGTCGTAAATGGACATGCCAGCCGTCACGGAGCCCCCCGGGCTGTTGATATACAGATGGATATCCTTGTCCGGGTTTTCGGACTCCAGGAACAACATCTGGGCCACGATCAGGTTGGCCATGTGGTCTTCCACCTGACCTACCATGAAGATCACCCGCTCTTTCAGCAGGCGGGAATAGATGTCGAAAGAACGCTCACCACGGGCGGTCTGCTCAATCACCACCGGTACCAGGCCCAGGTTGGTCGGGTCACTGATGAGCTTGCTCATCTCCGGAGTCATTGAGTTGATACGGCTCAAGTCGATCATGTAGCGCTTTCCTTCTCGTCGATCGTCCGCGGACGCTCTCTACTATTATTGATGCCGGCGGTACCGGCTCACCCGGGAGCAGCTATGGGGGCAAACACCCCGAACACAAGGCAAACCGGGCAATTGGCTCTACTTGCATCTTATGACGGCGTCTGGGGGGCGTCTATAAAAGCGGGGTCGGGAGGGGATCGAATGCGCAAAAGTTGCGCAAATTGGCTGTTTTTAACGCAAAACGGGGCCCGAAGGCCCCGTTTTTACTGTCATAACCTTGTCAGAATCAGCCCTGGGCTGACTCCCGAGGCTTGACGGCGTCCTGGTAGGACATGGCTTTTTCTTCCACCTTGGCGCCATCCAGGACCAGATCCACCACCTGGTCTTCCAGCACCGCACCTTCGATCTGCTGCAGCTGCTGGGGGTTACCGTAAACCCAGTTGACCACTTCTTCCGGCTTCTCGTACTGCTCGGCGATCTCTTCCACACGGGCCTTGACCTTGTCGGCATCGGCCTTGATTTCGTGCTTGTCGAGGATGGCGCGAACCACCAGACCCAGACGAACGGAACGCTCCGCCTGCTCCTTGAACAGGTCATCAGGCAGAATGGAATCGTCAAACTGCTGGCCACCACCGAACTGCTGCATCATCTGCTGACGCATGCGCTGGATTTCCTGGGTAACCAGGGCCGCCGGCAGGTCAAACTCGTGCAGCTTCACCAGTCCGTCCATGGCCTGTTCCTTGACCTTGCCGGAGATGGCGTTCTTCAGCTCACGCTCCATGTTCTTGCGGACCTCGGCCTTGAATTTGGCTTCATCACCGTCTTCCACACCGAACGCCTTCATGAACTCGGCGTCCACTTCCGGCAGAGTCTTGCCTTCCACCTTGTTGACCTTGATCTGGAAAACCACGTCCTGGCCTTTCAGTTCTTCGGACTGGTAGTCCTCGGGGAAGGTAACGTCGATGTCTTTCTCGTCACCGGCCTTCATGCCAACGATGCCATCCTCGAAGCCGGGGATCATCTGGCCGGAGCCCAGCTCCAGGTTCTGGCCTTCCGCAGTGCCGCCCTCGAAGGCTTCACCGTCTTTCAGGCCCTTGAAGTCGATGTTGACCCGGTCGCCATTCTCGGCGGCGCGATCCACTTCCTCGAACTCGGCGCGCTGCTGACGCAGGGTTTCGATCATGGTGTCCACGTCGGCGTCATTCACTTCCGCCTGGGGCTTCTCCACCTCAATGGAATCAAAGGCGGCCAGTTCCACTTCCGGGTACACCTCGAAGGTCGCCACGAATTCCAGATCCTGGCCAGCTTCGTTCTTGGTCGCTTCGAAGCCAGGCATGCCCGCCGGCTGCAGCTTTTCCTGCTCGACCGCTTCGATGAAAGCTTCACGCATGACATCGGCCAGCACTTCGTTACGCACGGCGCTGCCGAAGCGACGCTTCACTTCGCGCATGGGCACTTTGCCCGGGCGGAAACCGTCCAGACGGATATTCTTTTGGGCTTCCTGCAGCTTGCCTTCCACCGCAGTATCCACTTTCTCCGCCGGTACACCCACCGTCAGACGGCGCTCAAGACCTGAAGTCGTTTCAACAGAAACCTGCATAACATCCTCTTTAAAAAGACTTTTTGCTGCTCGCCGCCGATTTATTGACGCAGACGGCCTGAAATAAGGGCGCAGATTATAATCAAAGGCGCCCTCTGTGCCTACATGGACCGTCGGCCCATACGAAAAAGCCTCCGGGGTATCCCGAAGGCTTTTGATATGGGGTGACTGATGGGATTTGAACCCACGACCACCGGAGTCACAATCCGGGGCTCTACCAACTGAGCTACAGTCACCATTGGTAGGTAAAGCTTGAACGGCACGCCCGGCAGGGTTCGAAACAACGACCACAAAGCATCGCTTTGTGTTGTTGAGAACGACATCAAGCTGCGCTTGATGGCCGGTAATCCGCCAAGTTCATATTTTAAATATGGCACGCCCGGCAGGATT
>JAKSCQ010000328.1 GCA_022360555.1 Pseudomonadales bacterium | reverse complement strand
GTGAGGGCTGCGATCGAGGGGTGCCTTGCAGGGCAATGTCGTGGCTGCCTTCCAGTGCTCCGTCGCTGGCGGTGAGGCGAAACAGGAACTCGGTGCCATCGTCCAGATCCGGGAGTGTAATGCTGGCTTCTGTCTGTGTGGCACCTTCGATTGCCAGGGCCGGCGCGCCGTTGTCGAGCTGTGTCCACTGGTAGGTCAGCGGATCCCCCTCCGGGTCCGAGGCCGTACCGATCAGGGCCACGGTATCGCCACCACTGGCCACACCGGGGTCGGCATAGGCGTCATCCACACGGGGGGCGGTATTGGACGGCAGCGGCAGCACCGTCACGGTAACCGTGTCGCTGCTGCTGCCGCCGAGGTCATCGGTGGCGCTGAATTGCAGGGTGATAGCAGTGGACTCTGTCACCTGGGGGGCGGTAAAGCCACTGGCCTGCTGGTCGGTGGCCGTCAGGGCCACCGGCGGACTGTCCGGGTGTACCTGCCATTGCACGGCCACCACGGTGCCGTCATCGCTGGCGCTCCCCATCAAGGCAACATTGTCGCCGCTGTTCACTGTCTGGTCTGCGCCTGCATCCACCACCGGTAAGGGATTGGCTATCACATCATGTACCGTGATGGTGACCGGGTCGTGTGCCTGGTTGCCGGCGGAGTCTTCTGCTTCCAGAGCGAATATCAGCTCCGCATCGGCGTTCACCTGGGGGGCGATGAACTGGAGCTGGTTTTGGTCCGAGGCTCCCTCAATCACGGCCGGGGGGCCGGAGCGCTGGGTCCACAGCAGTCGTCGGATGGACAGGCCGTGATGTGCGGTGGCGCTGCCCTGCAAGGTGACCACGGTGTCTTCGTCCACGCTTTGGTCCGGCCCGGCATCGACCTGGGGGGCGTCGACAGGCATTGCTGTCAGGGTCAGTTCCAGGCGTGCCGTTACCGAGGCGCCATCATCGTCGCTCACCAGGGCAATCACCGCCGCCTGGCCCTCGGTGGCGGTATCGGCAGCGCGCACCCGCAAGGTCGTATCGGTTTCTGACACCACGGCCAGCGCACCTTCCAGTGACCAGGTCACCGTGTCGATCTCGCCATCCTTGTCACTGGCAGTCAGTTGAAAGCTGGCTTCGTTGCCAGCCACCAGGTTTGCCGGGCCGTTCAGACTGGCTGTGGGCGGCTGGTTGGCTGGTACAGGTGAACCGCCGCCGTTATCACTGCCGCCGCCGCAGGCAGCCAGAAACATCACCAGACAAGTCAGTATGCTAAAGCGCCACATGGATGGTTCCTCCCCTGAAATCGCGCGACTGTAGGTTGCCGTCATGACGACGGCATGACGGTGTCTGGCTTGGCAATTACTCACTGGTTACAAAGCCGGTTTTTGGCCGCCAAATACCGGGAAATGGGCAGAAAACACGGCGATACCGATAACAAAAAAACAGCATTTGCATAGCCGTTGGAGTGTCGGCCTGGCAGGCAGGAGGGTTGGACGCATCGGGGGTGTGGCGGCATCATGGTGTGGACTCATCACCATCATCGCCACCAGGGATCGGTGGCGTCTTGAATCTTGCTGTCAGGGAGGATGGCACATGAAAAAAGCACGCAAGAAAGCCGCCGAAACCAAACGGGATGAACGCCTGGTTGCGGAAAGGATTCAGCCCCGCATTGGTGGCCCGGTCAAACTGTATCCCGTGTCACCGTTCTGGGAGCCGGGACATCGCTTTCTGTCCTGCGACGTCTGTCTCCCCATGTCGACCCCACAGGTACAGATTATTGCCAGCAAGCGTGTCGTCGCCGTGGGCGAGACATTCAGCATCAAGGTGATCGCCAGTGCCACGGCTGGCCTGACCGCGTTGTGGTGGTTTGGTCGCGAAACGGGCATCACCGCCATGGACAAGGCGCACTGGCATGACCTCTCTGGCGAACCCTTTCATGAAGAAGTCTGGGAGAACATCAGCCTGAATGCTGCAGGCGTGTATACCTTCGGCGCCAACAGCCGCGATGTCCTCTACGGCGTGGAAATCGGCGTGCCTCACCAGGCTTCGGAAGGGGCCGGGATCGCCGAATGTGTCGTGGAGGTGCGCGATGACATTTCCTATGACCACCAGGTGGACCGGGTCCGTGCCGATTATGGCAAGCCGGCCGCCTGGGCGACCTGGATGAAAAGCGCGGATGTCCGTGCCCGTTACGAACCGGTATGGAACCGATCCCGGGCGGTGCCAACGACCTTGAAACTGGCCTTCAACTATGGCGGAGCTCCACTTGCCTATAACCCGCCCTGGGCATCGGAAAGCCAACATATGGAAGTGATGGATGAACTGGCGACCCAGTCATTTCCGGGGCTGAACTTTGATTTCCTGTTTGGTGCCGATCCGGCCACCACGGATATGCAGGTGGTTGTCGGTGGCAATGGCGTGGTATCCCATGCCGGGGGCAATTACGCCTACCTGTATTACGAAACCATCTTCGGCCACGAGTTCGGCCATATCCTGAATGTGCCGCACCACTACGCGGGCAACGATGTCGCCAACCCCATTTTCCTGCCTCCCGGAGAAAATCACTGCGTCATGGCGCGCAACTCCAACCAGTATTGCTCTGCCTGTCGTGCAGCCATGCATCTGGACCTGAATGCGGATACGTCCGCAGCGGTATCGGCGGCCATGTCGGATATTTCCGGTCGTTATCCGTATTAGCGGATTGCATGAATGCGCTTTCCCACTAATCCGCGATGAACCATAAAAAAAGGCGCCGCAATGGGCGCCTTCTTTGTACCGGAACGGAGTCGCTTACAGGGCGACGATGTTCTCGGCCTGCGGGCCTTTCGGGCCCTGGGTCACGGTGAACTCAACCTGCTGGCCTTCGGCCAGGGTCTTGAAGCCAGAGCCCTGAATGGCGCTGAAGTGTGCGAACACGTCCGGGCCGCCTTCCTGCTCCAGGAAACCAAAACCTTTTGCTTCGTTGAACCACTTAACGGTGCCTTTAACTGTAGACATAACACTATCCTGAATAAATAAAGTTTCGCCATGCTGGCGGATGTAGCTGAAAAACGGGACTTGGACTTCTGGACTGCAGGACGAGTTATACAGAGAAAACAACGAAATGGAGTACGTGATTCAAGCGCGATCTTTTAGCTACGCGCACGCTATCGGTTTTTCTTGGACTTGTACAGATAAATCGTAGAAACCGGACAGGCGGTAGTTGGCGTGCCCGGCCCTGAAATGCGAATCCATTGCTGGCCGGTTACACTGCGCCTTTTCTTTGGGGGTATCGATGTCACCACGACCTGACGTCACAAAACACCGCTCTTCATTGGGCCAGCTTATCGGCACGCTGTTGCTGCGCCTCACCGGCTGGCGCGCCGGCCCCTTCCCGGACATCGACCGGGCCGTGATCGCCGGCGGCCCGCATACCTCCAACTGGGATGGCGTCCTCGCCCTGGTCAGCCGCTCCGCCTTGCAGAAGGATGTGAACGTGATGATCAAGCACAGCCTCTTCAAGGGCCCGCTGGGCTGGCTGCTGCGCAAACTCGGCGCCATGCCCATCGAACGCGGCAAGGCCGGCGGCGTGGTGGAACAGACCGTGGCGCAATTCCGCCAGCGCGACAAACTGCTCATCGCTGTTACCCCGGAAGGCACCCGCAGTAATGCCGAGCAATGGAAGCTGGGTTTCTACCATATTGCCAAACAGGCAAACGTGCCCATCATTCTGGCGCTGGCGGACTACCAGCAAAAAACCTTTTCCTTCCCGGTGGTGATTTATCCCGGTGAGGATATGGAAGCGGACCTGCAGGAAATCTACCGGCACTTTGCCAGTGCCACGCCGAAGCACCCGAGCAAACTGTCGCGGCCGGTGCGCCAGTATCGCAGCAAGGTGGACGCCGCGAGCTGCTCATGATCCGTCCCGGCGGTCGGGGCAGGATAAAAGCGCGACTCGCGTGATGTTAACCGAGAAAACGCTTTTTCAGCCCTTCCCGCACACCCTGCACGATGGCATAGAACGCCGGAATCATCGGCGTGCCTATCAGCAAGGCGGCCAGCATGCCCCACATGACGGTATGGCCCAGTGAAAGCTGGCTGAACATGCCGGCGCCGCTGGCAAAGGCCAATGGCAAGATGCCCAGCACAAAGGACAGGGCGGTCATGCACACGGCGCGGAAGCGCAGACGGCCGGCTTCGGCGGCGGCTTCAAGAATCGACAGGCCTTCCTGTTCGCGCCGTTCGCGGGCGAACTCCACAATCAGGATGGCGTTCTTGGCCGCCAGGCCGATCAGCAATACCAGCCCCACCTGGGCGAACAGATCCAGTGCCCCCAGTTGGGGAATGCCGATCTGTCCTACCATCAACAGGCCGCCGATGGCACCGGCCACGGCGATGGGCACCACCAGAATGATCGCTGCCGGCACCGACCAGCTTTCATACTGGGCCACCAGGAACAGGTAGATGAACACCATGGCCAGGGCAAAGGCGATACCGATCTGGCTGCCCGCCTTGCGTTCCTGATAGCTCTGCCCGGTCCATTCCACCTGGTAGCCATCGGGCAAGACGTCGGCGGCGATACGTTCCAGTGCATCCATGGCATCGCCGCTGGAGACGCCTTCGCCGGGCTGGGCACGGAGAATGGCCGACCGGTAAAGGTTAAAACGGTTACTGATGTCCGCTCCCAGTACCGGCTCGGTGGTGATCAGGGTGGACAGGGGCACCATGTCGCCGTTGAGGCTGCGGGCGTACAGGCGTTCGATGTCTTTCAGGTCGGAGCGGTAGTCCGGGTCTGCCTGCATCATTACCCGGAAGGTGCGCCCGAACAGGGAGAAGTCGTTGATATAGCTGGAGCCCAGATGGCTTTGCAGTGCCGAGAAGATATTGGTCAGCGGCACTTGCAGCGTCTTGGCCTTGTTGCGGTCGATATCGAGGCGGTACATGGGTACGTTGGCCCGGAAGCTGGTGGACGCATTGCTGATCATTGGCGACTCGTTGGCCGCTGCGGACAGGATCTGCATGGCGCCGGCCAGGTCCGCATGGCTGCGCCCCAGGGTGTCTTCCAGTACCAGCTCCAGCCCGCCAACCGCCCCCATGCCCGGTACCGACGGGGGCGGGAACGACTGGATCTGCGCTTCCGGAATGGTCTGGTAGGCCTGCTGGGTCACCCGGGCGGATACGGCCAGGGAAATGTCCTTGAAGTCCGGTCGCTCGTCCCAGTGTTTGAGCACCACAAAGCCGGTGCCGCCGTTACTCTGCACCCCGCCGGTGAGCATGGAGAAACCGGCGATCATGGTGGCCGATTCTACGGCCGGGTCGTTGCTGAGCAGGGTCTGCACCTGCTCCACCACGGCCTCGGTGCGGTTGATGGACGCTGCATCGGGAAGCTGCACGTTAACCAGCAACAGCCCCTTGTCTTCCATGGGCACAAAGCCGGTGGGTACCGCACGGGCGCCAAAAAACAGCCCCACCATGATCACCGCGTACAGCACCAGGGTCAGGCCGCGCCGCCCGAGCAGGCCGGCCACCACCCGGGAGTAGCCCGCGGTGACCTTGGCAAAGCCATTGTTGAAGGCGCGGTACCAGGCGGCTTCCCCCTTGTCGCGACGCAGCACCAGGCTGGCCACCGCCGGGCTCAGGCTCAGGGCACAGATAGAGGAGATCACCACTGCCACGCAGATGGTCACCGCAAACTGGTTGTACATGATGCCGGTAATACCGGGCATCAGTGCCACCGGCACGAACACGGCCAGCAGTACCAGGGTGGTGGCGATGATGGGGCCGGTGACTTCTTCCATGGTGCGGGTCACCGCCTTCCGGGTGGTAATGTCCGGGTCTTCATGCAGGTGCCGGTCGGTGTTCTCCACCACCAGGATGGCGTCATCCACCACGATGCCGATGGCCAGAATCAGCCCAAACAGGGTGACGGTGTTGATGGACATGTCCGCCACCAACATGATCGCCAGGGTGCCGATCAGGGAGACCGGAATCACCACCGTGGGTACCAGGGTGGGGCGCCAGTCGCCCAGGAAAATAAAGGTAATCAGGATCACCAGCCCCACCGCCATGAGCAGGGATGTGGTGACCTGCTGAATGGCCACTTCCACATAGCGGGTGGTGTCGTAGCCAATGGCGTACTCCAGACCGTCCGGGAAGGTCTTGCTCTGTTCTTCCAGGGCCTGCTTGAGAGCCTGGCCGGTGGCCAGCGCATTGGCCCCGGGGGACAGGTAGGCGGCCATCACCGTGGTGGGGTGATTCTGGTAATTGGCCGCAATGCTGTAGGAAAGCTGGCCCAGCTCGATGCGTACCACATCCCCCAGGCGCACCATGGCACCATTCTCATCGGCACGGAGGATGATGTTCTCGAATTCCTTCACATCCTTGAGGCGGCCTTCCAGTTGCAGGGCATACTCGGTGCTGAGCTTGCCGTCGAACGGCGGGGCGCCAATCTTGCCGGCGGGGGCCTGTACATTCTGCTCGCGCAGGGCATTGGTGATGTCGTCCGGGGTGATGCCCAGGGCGGTCATCTTGGGCGGGTCCATCCACAGGCGCATGGAATAATCCGCAGCGCTGAACACACTCACATCCGAAACGCCTTCCACCCGTTTGAGCGGGTTCTGCACATTGAGCAGGCTGTAGTTGGCGATGAACAGTTCGTCCAGGGAGCCGTCCGGGGAATAGAGATTGACCGTGAACAGGATATCCGGGGAGCGCTTGTCGATGGTCAGGCCCTGGGCGCGCACTTCCGCCGGCAACGAGGGCTCGGCCAGCTTGACCCGGTTTTGTACCCGTACCAGGGCCATGTCCGGGTCTTCGCCCACCTCGAAGGTGATCGACAGGGAATAGCTGCCATTGTTGGAGGAACTGGAGGACATGTAAGCCATGCCTTCCACGCCATTGACCACATCCTCGATCACCTGGCCCACGGATTCCTCCATGATCGCCGCTGAGGCCCCGGGCCAGCTCGCGCTCACGGAAATCTGTGGCGGTGCCACGTCCGGGTATTCGGAAATGGGCAACAGTTTCATGGCCAGCAGACCGGTGAAAGTGATCACCAGGCCCACCACCATGGCCAGCTTGGGTCGTTGAATAAAGACGCCGCTGATCACTGGGCACCACTCCCCATGTCGTCATTGCTGCCGGCGCTGTCTGTTGTGCCCGGGTCGGGGTCTGGCTGGCTGCCGGTATGGGGCTGGGTGGCGGGTTTGTAGTCGGAGACTCGCACTTCACTGCCCGGTCGCACTTTCTGGATACCACGCAGGATCACTTTTTCTCCGCCTTGCAGCCCTTCGGTGACCAGCACATTCTCGCCAAACCGGTCCCCGGTCATCAGGTTGTTGCGCAGTACTATGTTGTTGGCGTTGACGGTGAACACATAGGTGCCCTGCTGATCTACCTGCAGGGCAGCCTGGGGAATCATCAGTCCCGTCAGGGTCTGCTTGAGGCGGACGTGGGCCTGAACAAACATACCCGGGCGTAACAGGTCACGGGGGTTAGGCATGGCGGCGCGCACTTCCACGGTGCCGGTATTGGGGGCAACCCGGTTGGACACGTAGACGATGTTGCCGGTGTAGGGGTAGTCGCTGCCGTTGGGCAATTCCAGCCCCACTTCAATATCCGAGGGCTTGGGCTGGTTGTCGCTCATGGCCGCTTCAGTGAGCAGCCGCTCGGGAATCTGGAAGACCGCCTGCATGTCATTGCCGCCCACCAGGGTGGTCAGGGTGCCGTAGCCGGGGCTGACCACATCCCCCACGGAAGCAATGGAGCGTCCCACGCGGCCCGCCTGGGGGGCATTGATATGGGTGTAGGAAAGATCCACCCGGGCGCTTTCCAGTGCAGCACGGGCAGATTGTTCTGCCGCTTCCGCTTCCTGCTGGCGGGCCTTGAGGGTGTCGTACTCGGAATCCGAGATGTAGCCCTTGTCCACCAGCTTGTTGGCACGGGCAAAATTGCTTCTGGCTTCGCGAAGATTGGCCTTGGCGCGTTCATGTTCGGCCTTGGCCCGTGACAATGCGGCCTGGTATGGCGCCGGATCAATATCGAACAGGGGGGCGCCGGCCTCCACCACATCCCCTTCGCGGAAGTGCACGGCAGTGAGTTTGCCGGACACCTGGGCGGTGATATCCACATCGCTGCGCGAATCGATACGGGCGGTAAAGGTGCGTTCAGGTTGGTAGGGCTGCTCGCTGGCGGTGACCACAAACACTTCCGGTGGTGGTGCAGTCGGGGGAGGAGCATCATCACAGCCCCCCAGCAGAAGGGCAGTCAGGGGCAGGCTGAGTGTCATCCAGCGCATGGTGGGGAATCCTCCGTTTCCGCGGACAGCCTGAACCGCCCGATCCCGTCGATATCATTGTTGTCACCGACTTTAGCATGTTCCGGTGACAGAAGAAGGGTGGTGGAAAGAGGTTGTCTCCCAAGTCATCGTGGGCGCCAGTATGCGAAAGCGAATGCACCGGGTTTCGGGTGTATTGCCCAACCGGGGTCTGCATCATGAAGGGCTTTGACTTAAGTAAGTGCCATTCAGGCCATGCCTTATCGCTTAAGACGTGACTCAGCGGCGTCTTCTGTTCCGGTTTTTCTCACCGTTTGGGCAGCGCGTCATCAATGTCCACGGTGCGGCGGTCATAGAAAAAGTGCGCATTCGGTTGGCAGCTTTCCGGCAGCGTATCGTTGTGGTTTTTCCGGTAAAGCCATTGTGAAACGATCTTCCAGCCCATGGCATTGGTGTTGTAGAGCACCTCGCCACAGTGCTGGCAGAAGGCGCGGGTCATGTTGCTGGTGGGGGACTGGAATACGCGGAGTGCGTCACTGCCCTTGCTGACACTGACCTGGTCGCCGTCCCAGGCCAGCACGGAATGGTAGGGCACCTGTAGCAGGTTGCGGCAATCTTCGCAGTGGCAGTGGGCGTGCACTCTGGGGCTGCCGTTGAGAGTGATGACCACCTCACCACAATCACAATGCACTTGATGTTGTTCCGTCATGTTGCGCTCCTTTTTGTTGCGGCGATGGCAGGCCCAGTGGCCTGCCTACCGGTATGCGTGTTCAGGGTTTCGCTTCCACAATAATGGCCGTCACCGGCTCGCTGCCCGTATTGGTCACCTGGTGCGTCCAGGCCTCGTGCCACATCACATGGCCATCGGGTACGGTCACGTCCATGGCCTTGCCGCCGGGCAGGCTGATGCGCAGGGAGCCACCCTGCTGAAAATAAACCGTTTCATCGCGGTGGTCATGGAGGCGGTCGGATTCACCCGGTTCCAGCACCATCTCCAGTACCAGCACCTGATCGTTCTCCAGCAGTACCCGGTACTGGTCGGGGGAGGTCACATGGGCAGGGCGGTGATCCTGCTGGCTGGCGGTGGCACAGGCGCTCAGGTTCAGGGCCATGCCCAGTAGCACAATGGCAATCGCAGAGGTCTTCATCAGGAGCACTCCTTCAGGTGGCCGGGAACTGGGTGTCGAGATGCTGCTGGAAACGCACAAAGTCGTTTTCCACCTGGGCATTCTTCATCACGTCGAAGCAGGCGAAGGTGTCCAGTGGTGTCATGCCGAAGAAGCGGAAGTTCATGTGCATGGGGAACAGCAGGTCGTCCACGCTCTTGCCCTGGAACAGGTATTCCTGCGGATCATCAAAGGCTTCTTCGGGGGCATTGAAGGTCAGCGAGAGCATGTAGCGCTTGCCGTTCAACGTGCCGCCGGCACCGTAGTTGGCCTTGGGGGCGGCTTCAGTGCGGCCATCGCCATTACACAGCGCCCCGCTCATGCCGGCGGTGTACACCTCGTCCATGTACTTC
>JAKSCQ010000325.1 GCA_022360555.1 Pseudomonadales bacterium | reverse complement strand
TGATGACCAGCGGCAAACTCTTCGAGGACCTGGGGCTGCCCAAGCCCAGCCTGGAAAATGACCGCTTCATGCTGTGCGGCAGCCCGGCCATGCTCAAGGACACCCAGGCCATTCTCGATGGCTGGGGCTTCAAGGAAACCCGTGGTGGTGAGCTGGGGGAATATGTGATTGAGCGGGCGTTTGTGGAGAAGTGAGTTAGGCGCTTGCACGCTCCCAGCTTGCACGCAACACGCTACGGGCCGCCTTCGCGGCCCGTTTTTTTATCCCGATCCACGAACAGCACCTTTCCTTGCTAGCATGGGCAGGCTTTCAGGGAAGGGATATTCATCGGTGCAACCACAATCTATCGCCATTATCGGCGCCGGGCGGGACCTGCTCTTTCCTGTCATAGAGAAGGTGCCATGGCTGCGCATGCAGATGGCAAAGACGGTGGCGGGGTTGAAAAGTGGCTTACTGAGTTGAAAGCGACATTTCTTTTCAACGCTTGTACGCGGGGCTCAGTGACGAGTACCGAAACGCGGACGACGCTCCTGCAGAAAAATCTATTTCTTGTAAGGTTGCAGATTAACAGGCTGGGCCAGCGCGTCTTTCGCTTCCGACGGTTTGGCGTCCAGGTCCTTGGTCGCGCCGCAGGCGACGCATTCCATCCATTGCCTGTCGCCGTCGATGACACGCTGAACCTTGTCCATCTGGCCGCACTCCGGGCAGGTGGCCCCGGCGATAAATTGGCGTTTCATAGAAAACCCTTTGAGTCTCGAGTTGCGAGGCGCGAGTTCCGAAAACCCGGCGGCGCGGGGTTTTGCCTTTCGAAACTCGCTTGCCGTTACTCGCTACTTAACTTTCCCGGCACAAAAGACGTCTTTAATACATCCTGTGCCCTCTGAGGCGAAAAATCAGCCGTTGATGCCGCAATGGCGCAGCAGGGGCTCCACGCTGGGCTCTCGCCCCCGGAAGGCCTTGAACAGCTCCATGGGTTCGCGGCTGCCGCCTTTGGCCAGGATTTCGCTGCGGAAGGCGCGGCCGGTTTCCTCATTGAATTCGCCGTCTTCCTCGAAGCGGGAATAGGCATCGGAGGACAGCACTTCCGCCCACTTGTAGCTGTAGTAACCCGCCGCATAACCACCAGCAAAGATATGACCAAAGCTGTTGGGAAAGCGGTTGAAGGAAGGCGGCTGTATCACCGCCACTTGCTGGCGCACTTCATTCAGGACCTGGTAGATATCCAGCCCTTCCCGGTATTCGGCATGGATGCGCATGTCGAACAGGGAAAACTCCAGTTGCCGCACCATCTGCATGGCACTCTGGAAATTTTTTGCCGCTAGCATTTTTTCCAGTTTTTCCTTTGGCAACGGTTCACCGGTTTCGTAGTGGCCGGAGATCAGCGCGATGCCCTCTTCGGTCCAGCACCAGTTTTCCAGGAACTGGCTGGGCAGTTCCACCGCGTCCCAGGCCACACCGTTGATGCCGGAAATCCCGGACACATCCTGTTCGGTGAGCATGTGGTGCAGGCCATGGCCGAACTCGTGAAACAGGGTAACCACTTCATCGTGGGTGAGCAGGCCCGGCTTGCCGCCGGCGGGCGGGGCGAAGTTGCAAGTCAGGTAGGCCACCGGCGTTTGCAGGCTGCCATCGGCGCGGCGGCGACGAAGGCGGGCATCGTCCATCCAGGCGCCACCACGCTTGCCGGTGCGGGCATACATGTCCAGGTAGAAGGCGGCGCGCACGCTGCCGTCATCGTCCACCAGTTCGTAGAAACGCACGTCGTCGTGCCAGGTGTCCACGTCATCGCGTTGGCGGAACTGGATGCCGAACAGCTTGCCCACCACGGCAAACATGCCGTTGATCACGGTGTCCGCCGGGAACCAGGGGCGCAGCTCTTCCTCGGAAATGCTGTAGCGTGCTTCGCGCAGGCGCTCGCTCCAGAAACCGATATCCCAGGGGTTCAGTTCGCCGGCACCCTGCTCGGCAGCAAAGGCCTTCAGTTCCGCCAGTTCCTGCTCGGCCTGGGGCTTGGCGCGTTTGGCGAGATCGTCGAGGAACTGGATGACCTCGTTCACGTCACGAGCCATCTTGGTGGCCAGGGACTCTTCGCCGTAGTTGGCAAAGCCCAACAGTTGCGCCTGCTCATGACGCAGCTTGAGGATTTCATCCATGATGGCGGCGTTGTCGAACTCGCCGGCATTGGGGCCCTGGTCGGAGGCCTTGGTGGTCCAGGCGGTGTACATTTCCTTGCGCAGTTCGGCATTGCGGCAGTGGCTCATCACGGCGATGAAGACCGGCGCGTCCAGAGTCAGCAGCCAGCCGTCCTTGCCATCGGCCCTCGCCCGGTCGGCGGCGCCGGCCATGGCGCTGTCCGGCAGGCCGTCCAGTTCCGCCGCGTCGGTAATGTGTTTGCTCCAGGCCTGGGTGGCGTCCAGCAGATTGTCGGAGAACTTGCTGGACAGTTCGGACAGGCGTTTGGAGTTGGCCATGTACTGCGCTTTCTTGTCCGCCGGCAGGTCCACCCCGGAAAGGCGGAAATCGCGCAGGGTGTTTTCAATGTCTTTCTGCTGGGCTTCGCTCAGGCTGTGCCATTCCTCGCTGTCGCGCAGGGCCTGGTAGGCGGCGCACAGTGCCGCGTTCTGCCCCACCTCAGTGCCGTATTCACTGAGCAACGGCAGGCAGCTATTGAAGGCATCGCGCAGCGTCTCGTTCTGGGCCACGGCGTTGAGATGCCCCGCCGGGCCGAAGGCCTTGCCCAGGCGGTCGTCTTCTTCATCCAGGGCCTGTACCAGGTGGGCATAGTCGAAATTGCCCTCCGCCAGCACCTGCTGGATGCGGGCACGACCGTCCGCCACCAGTTGCTCTACCGCCGGCAGCACATGCTCCGGCTGGATGCGGGAAAACGGGGGCAGATCCGGGTAGTCGATCAGCGGGTTGTTACTCATGGTTGGACTGTCCTGCTTCAGTGGACGCGGCCGGCAGCCGTTGACGGGCGGTGTCATCCGGTTCCAGCAGCGTCTGGAATATCAGCCACTTGCTCAGCAGGAAAACGCCAAGCAAGATCAGTATGGCAATCATTATATGGGCGGGCCGCCGTTGCATGCTCGTCCCTGGGAATCGAAATGAACTATCGAGTGTATCAGTGATGGGGATTCGCCGCTTTGAAGACAAGGCCCCGCGGCTTGGTGAGCGGGTCTTTGTGGATGAGGACGCCACGGTGATTGGCGATGTGCGCCTGGGGGAAGACTGTTCTGTCTGGCCCCGGGCGGTGATCCGGGGGGACATGCATCGCATCCGCATTGGCGCACGGGTCAGCATCCAGGATAACGCCGTGCTGCACATTACCCACGATTCGCGCTTCAACCCGGGCGGCTTTGCGCTGGAGATCGGTGATGACGTGACCATCGCCCACCAGGCCATGCTGCATGGCTGCACCCTGGGCAACCGGGTGATGGTGGGCATGCAGGCGATCATCATGGATGGAGCCGTGGTGGAAGACGATGTGATCGTGGCCGCCGGCTCCCTGGTGGGACCGGGCAAACGACTGGAAAGCGGCTATCTCTATCGCGGCCAGCCGGCGCGGCAGGTGCGGGCCCTGACCGCGGAAGAGAAGGAATTTCTGCCCTATGTAGCGGGGAATTATGAGCGCCTGAAAGATCGGTACCTGGCGGACGAGCATGAGCAAGTGGAAAGTTGAACGCCGCGAGACACGGCTCCCGTAATGCCCGACATGTAGGGTGGATTAGCCGAAGGCGTAATCCACCAGCCCTCCCCTATCGCCTGGATAGCTTCCCGAACATTCCCTGTGGGAGCCATGCTCGCATGGCGAATGGGAGGAATTGGAAATAGCGCCATGAAGGATGGTTTGAATGGACCTGTCGAGTGCGTATATTCCTGATCGTCCTCCGGACGATTTCCGCGCAAGCGCGGTTCGCACCTCAAGATGTGCTCCTACAGCGGCTTCGTAAGAAATGACGAAGCTAGATTTTCCACATGAACGACATGTTGCCGAAGCTGAGTGGGTCGTCACTGTTGCGCAGGGGGGAGGTGGAGCCCTGCAGGGTGAGGGTGAAGGAAAAGTTGTCCCAGTGAACCCCGCCACCGACCACCAGACCAATGATGCCATCGCGGGATTCCACGTTGTATTCGTCCGCGTGGTTTTCCAGGTAGGAATAGCCGATGTACTCACCGAAGCTGGCGACGAAGGTTTCCCAGCCGAAGCCTTCGCCTTCCAGCAGGCCCACCAGGGAACCGGCCGTGCCGATACCGGCATAGTCGGGGATAAAGTTGCGCGGCAGGTTACGACCGAATCGCAGGAAGCCCCCTGCCGTTGCGGTGCCGTGAAAGTTGTTGGCATCCACGCCCCAGGCATAGCCCAGCTCGGTCTGCATGCCGCTGTCCGACCGGTGCTGCCAGGCCCGCTCGGCGGTGATGAAATAGGCCCCGCCAATTACATCCGGGCCCAGCTGATGGTCCCAGCCCTGGGGGTCGGTGGAGCCGGTAAGCTTGTGTACAAATTTCTGACTCTGCTCGGCACCGGAATCCTCGCCCACCACGCCGACGCGGATGCCGTAGCCGAACAGGCGACTGTCATCCCAACTGAACAGGCCCATTTCCAGATTGCTGTAGCCCGCATAGGGCAGGTCGCTGTAATCCGGTTCGGTGCGACTGATATCCCCGGGAGTGATCATCACCTGTTCCAGGCTCAGGGTCAGGGCATGCTTTTCATCCTGGATGCTGATACCGGGCAGTGGGTCCAGCGTCGAGGCCAGGCCACAGGTGAAGGTAGTGTTGCGCTCACAATGTTCATGGGCATTGCCGACCCAACTAAGGCGCACACCATTGGTGTACTGACCATCAGAGCCGACAAACAGGTCGTTATCCCAGGAAAAGCCGAACGTGGAGGCTTTCGCCGCTGACGACAAAAACAGGACAAACAGACAGGCAGCAAAACGCGGGGGCATAAACAGTCCCTGGTCCAGTGGTTGAATGTGCCCCCAAAGGCGCAGTTGCGCTTTCAGAATCGCCAGCGACGCTGCATGACAAGAAAGGCAAACGACGCGGACCAGGTTATTAGTATCAGGCCGTTCAGGGCTTCCACCCCCGCCATCAATCGCAGTGTTCCCACCGGGTAGAGGTCACCGAGACCCAGGGAAGTATAACAGGCGGCAGAAAAATAGAGATGGTCAATGAAGCTGCCATCCACGGCACCACCAATGCTCATATAGGTGTCACTGCGATCAAGTAGCTGATACACCCAGGCATAGAGGGAAATTTCCACCATGTGGGCGAAAAACATGGCGATCACCACAAGCAGGATTTCGCCCCGGAAATCCTTCCGGCGCTTGAGCAATGCTGACAGGCTGGCCAGCGTCCAGTAATGCAGCGTTACCGTGGTCAGCACCATCATCAGGCTGACCACCGAGGCATACACGACTTCGTAGAGGACCGCCTCGTGCTCCATGCCTACCTCAGCATGGCCATGACCGGCCCGGTGTCAGGCCGCCACCCCCGCCAGATTTCGAACGCTTCGGCGGCTTGTTCCACCAGCATGCCCAGGCCGTCGGCGGTTGCGGCGGCGCCCTGCTCATTGGCCCAGCGCATGAAGGGGGTCGGCTCGCTGCCGTACACCATGTCGTAGGCCACGGCCCCTTCCGCCAGCAGACCGTCCGGCAGGGCGGGCATCTCCCCGTGCAACCCGGCGGAAATGGCGTTGATGACCAGATCGAACTGCCCGGTCAGCGTGTCCAGGCCGCTGCCCAGCACCGGCGGATTGTTTCCATCCATGAAACCACGGGCAAGAATGGCTGCTTTCTCTTCCGTGCGGTTGGCGATCCGCACCAGGGTCGGCTGCTCCGCCAGCAAGGGGCCCATGACCCCACGTACGGCCCCGCCGGCGCCCAGAATCAGCACCCGTTTTTGATGAATCGTCCAGCCCTGGTTGTCACGGATATCCTTGACCATGCCGGCGCCATCGGTGTTGTCACCATGGAGCTGGTCGCCATCCCACCACAGGGTATTCACGGCGGCAGCCTGGCCGGCCCGTTCGGTGACAGCATGACACAGTTCGAAAGCCTGCTCCTTGAAGGGCACGGTCACGTTGGCCCCCAGGCCACCCGCTTGCCGGAAAGCCTTTACCGCGCCGGCAAAATCTTCCAGCGGTGCCTCGCGTTTCTCGTAGCGGATATCGTCGCCGCGCTGGCCGGCAAAAGCATGATGGATATCCGGTGAACGGGAATGGCCCACCGGGTTCCCGAACACACAGTACAACGCGGTCATACCCACTCCCGATGAATCAGAAATTTCTGGTAAAGCTCGATCTCGGCGCTGTCCGCCTCCGGGTGCCAGTCGTAATCCCAGCGCACCAGCGGTGGCAACGACATGAGGATGGATTCGGTACGGCCACCAGACTGCAGACCGAAAATCGTGCCCCGGTCATAGACCAGGTTGAACTCCACATAGCGACCGCGCCGGTAGAGCTGAAACTGGCGCTCGCGCTCGCCGAAATCGTGGTCCTTGCGACGCGCCAGAATGGGCCGGTAGGCCTCAATGTAGGCGTCGCCCACGCTGCGCATCAGCGCAAAGCTGGTATCGAAATCGAAACGGTTGAGGTCGTCAAAGAACAGGCCACCCACGCCGCGGGGTTCGTCACGATGCTTGAGATAGAAATAGTCATCGCACCAGCTTTTGAATTCCGGATAGATGTCCTTGCCGAAAGGATCACAGGCCGCTTTGGCGGTGCGGTGCCAGTGCACCACATCGTCTTCGAAGCCGTAATAGGGGGTGAGATCGAAGCCGCCACCAAACCACCAGACCGGCGCTTCTCCCTCTTTTTCGGCGATGAAGAAACGCACGTTGGCATGGCTGGTAGGGGCATAGGGGTTTCTCGGGTGAATCACCAGCGACACGCCCATGGCCTGAAAACTGCGCCCGGCCAACTCCGGTCGCGCCTCGGTGGCGGACGGCGGCAACTGGTTGCCGAACACATGGGAGAAGTTCACTCCGCCCTTCTCGATGACCTGACCGTTTTCCAGTACCCGGCTGCGGCCACCGCCGCCCTGTTCGCGATCCCAGGTGTCTTCACGGAATTGGCCACCGCCATCCTCTTCGGCCAGTGCGTCGCAGATGCGGTCCTGCAGGTCCAGCAGGTAGTCCTTCACCGCCTGCAGTGGAATCTCGGACATGGTCTCTCCCCGGTCTCGGTGTTGCGCTGGACTCGTCTATGCGCGAAGGGTGCGCCCGCTTTCCAGATCGATAATGGTAGAAGGTTTGCTGGCGCGGTCACAGACGCCGCTGACAATGAAATCCAGCTGATCGCCAAGCTGTCGGGCCACCTGGAAGCGATTGCGGGCCGACGGCCGGCCGCTGAGGTTGGCACTGGTGGAAATGATCGGATGGCCGACCCGACGGCACAGCGCCCTGGCCAGCGGGTGGTCCGGCACTCGCACCGCCACCTTGGCGTGGCGGCCCCGAACCCAGGACGGCACCGTTGCTTTCGCTTCCACCAGATAGGTCAGGGGGGCCGGCCATTGCTGTTCGAGTTGCTGGTACTGGTCGCCCCGGAGTTCCAGCCAGGGCGCCAGTTGCACCAGGTCGGCACCGATCAGGATCATGCCCTTGTCCACCGGACGCTGCTTGATCGCCAACAGGCGCATAACCGCCTCTTCATTGAAAGGATCGCAGCCCAGCCCGTACACGGACTCGGTGGGATAGGCCACCACGCCCCCGGCCTGGATGATCTGTGCGGCACTGACAAGATGCTGGTTCATGACGTTCGCCTGGCCCGAAAACGCGCAACATACCCTGCCGGCCCTCGGCCCTCAAGGCTTTCGTTCAATAGAACCGGGCAGCCGGAGCCAGCCGGCGTGCCCGCAGCACGCGTTTGCCATTTTCCGCGGTTTCCGACTCGCACTCCACCACATCCCCGGCAATAAACCGTGTCTCCTGCGGGTCCGCCGCACTGCCGATAATCCGGTAGAGCCTGCCACGCAGGTGAACCGCCTCGAGCGGTTGCCAGTCATTGGGGTCCTGGACCAGGGGCACCAGAATTTCGAACATAATCCTTCCTGTGTCTACCCTGTCGGTATACGCCGACGGGCAAGCTGGTGCAAACCGTGCGATCGCCGGGGCAGTGTGCGAACCGGCCTAGTCCGGCCCCCGACTCCCCAGGCACAACGCATGGAAGGCCTGGACCTGCCACCAGGAATCATCACCGTTCTTGTCCGTTAGCCAGGCGGTCACTTCAAGTTCCGCAGCCTGTTCACCGTCCTCCGCCGCGTAGACCCTGTCTACGGTTACCCCGCTGTAGGACACACCCAGGGGACGCTGTTTGGCACGGGACCAGATCAGCCCGCTTCTGCCCTCGGCGTCTTCCCCTTCCTCCACCTCGCCAAAGCCGAACACCACCTGTTCGGGGACGGGCAGCACCATCCGGGTCCCTGCCGGGCAAGACACCTCTACCCGTTCGGTAATCCTGCCCCGGCGGGCATCCGGCTGGGTGCCGGTCGATACCACCTTGCGCACCACACGCAAAATGGACATCTCCCCTTCGACCACTGCGGTTTCTCCGGTGGGAGTCTGGATAGGCTGATTAACCGTTGTGCAGCCTGCCAGCAAACATAGCCCTGTTACACACCATCGTGCACACATCCCTGTTCCTCCTGACGCTGGCTTCCCTCTGTCTTTTTCCCTTGCGATTGCGACATACAATCAGGGGTGGAAACTGCCTTCACGCTTCATGTAGCCACCGGCCACCCGCTCCACCCAGCCTTCCAGTTCCAGATCGGAAAGCTGGCCGGCCAGCTCTTCCATGGACAGGCCGGTCCGCTCCTGCAACACGTCCATGGAATTGAGGCCGCTGGTGAGATAGCGCAGCAACGCCGGCGGGGCGGCTTCGGAAATCCCCGCCGCCTCGATACTGCGGTGGAAATCCCCGAACGCCTGAAAGATGTCGTCCATGGATTCCAGCCAGTTGGCACCGTCGCGCAACAACTGGTGGCAGCCCTTACTGAGCGGGTTATGGATACTGCCGGGGATGGCAAACACCTCACGCCCCTGGGTCAGGGCGGTGCGGGCGGTAATCAGTGAACCGCTCTTGATCGCCGCCTCCACCACAATAGTGCCCAGGCTCAGGCCACTGATCACGCGATTGCGCAGTGGAAACTGGGCGGGCAACGGCGCCGATCCCGGGGCGAATTCGGTCACCAGGGCGCCGCCCGTTTCCACGATCCGGCTGGCCAGGCAGGCATTGCGCGGCGGATACAGGCGGTCCGGCCCGCTGCCCAGTACGGCGACGGTTTGCCCGGCCTCAATGGCACCACGGTGCGCCGCCGCATCCACCCCCAGCGCCAGGCCACTGACCACCACGAAGCCACTGCCAGCAAGCTGGCGGGCAAAGCGGCGACTGTTGTCCAGGCCATCGGCGGAGGCATTGCGGGCCCCCACCATGGCCAGGCCCGGCGCATTGAGAATCTCGGGGTCGCCGCGCACGGCGATGACGCCGGGGGCATCGTTGATGCTGGCCAATAACGACGGGTAATCCGGGTCACCCAGGGCAATCCAGCGCCAGCCCTGTTCCTGCAGGGATTCGAACTGCACCGACAGGTTGCCGGTATTGTTCAGCAGATTGGCCCGCTCTTTGAGGCCGGCAGGCAGCAAAGGCAGAAAATCGGACACCGGCGCATTGATCCGGTGTTGTTTGAGTGCACGGCCCAAGGCCGCAGAAGACGGGGAAAACAGCGCCTGCAACAGCAGGCGCTTGAATTGTCCGTCCATCGCCCACCTCCTTGTGTGCGTTGACGGGGTTGTCAGGAGCCGTAGCTCCGGCGGTGAGCGCTACCGCAGAGGTTGTCTGTTAATAGCTGCCCGCCGGGCTTTCGGCGATGTCGTTCATATAAATAGGCCGGGTGGACTCCATAATCAAGCCATAGCTGACCTTGTCGA
Organism: Pseudomonadales bacterium; assembly: GCA_022360555.1. Classification (GTDB taxonomy): domain Bacteria; phylum Pseudomonadota; class Gammaproteobacteria; order Pseudomonadales; family Alcanivoracaceae; genus Alcanivorax. The sequence continues at coordinate 24,697 of JAKSCQ010000325.1, read as the reverse complement.
AAACCCGGAAGATTACCATGGAGCCTGTTTTCTCGTTGGGCAATTGGACATTATCGCCCAGTTGGCGATCACGGACCACCTCGCCCTTGCCGAAGATATCCAGCACATTGCCTTCCTTCAGGCCATCACGCAGGCCCTTGTTGATCACCACCACATCGTTGCGAGCCACGCTGCTGAGGCGATCGAAGAAGCGGATGATCTTGGCTTCAATCTTGGTATCCGGTGCCGACGGGTACAGCACGGAGCGCACACGGCGGTCTTCCGTGGAGAAGATACGGTCGTCGATGCGGATATCCTCGGTGGAATCGGTCACACGCAGGGTTGCGATGTCATCTTTCTGGTTGGCCACCCGGCCAAGCCCTACCTGGCGCGCCTCGTAACCCAGGACTTCATTGGTATCCGGATCCACATACTGTTCACCAGTCCGGTAGATGCCGTAGCCGCGCTCCAGCTCTTCCCAGCGGGTCAGGGTATCGCGTGCATAGACAGAATCGCCTTCGCCAAACACTACGCGCCGGTCTTGGCCACCAACGACATAGGGCGCTTCCTGAATTTCACGCTGGCTCACCACCAGGCCTTCTTTCAGGTAGGCGGCAATGGCGCTGGCCGGAATCGCCGGAATGGCTTCGTCATTGGCGATTTCCCGTACCTTGGGGGTGAGCTTGACGGTGCCGTTGGGCATTTGGGTTTCCTGCACGCCGCGCTCCACCGTCAGGCGCGGCTCGCCATTCACATAGGTAAGGCGGATTTCGTCCCCGGGATAGATCAGGTGAGGGTTACTGATTTCCTCGTTGATCTGCCAGATTTCCGGCCATTGCCAGGGCTCTTCCAGAAAACGGCCGCTGATATCCCACAGGGTGTCGCCGTTTTTCACGAAATACTTGCTGGGATGCCCCTCTTTGAGAACCACCTGAGCGGCCGCCAGACCGGATACGGACAGAAGCAGGCCGAAGGCCAGGGCGCGCTGGACCGATTTCATCATCATCGGATTCCTTTTATCATTATTGGACTCATCCCCAAGAGCTGCCGTGCCGCCGTTATACGGACACGGTTTCTTTTGGATATTAGCAATGCGATCATATATTTAGCAACCGAATTTCGAGTGCTATCGCAACTTCTGAGAAGGTACATGGCCAAACTGGAAATACTGGAATTCCCTGACCCCCGGCTGAGAACCGTAGCAAAGCCGGTGGAAAAGGTGGATGACGAGCTTCGCAAACTGATCGACGACATGTTCGAAACCATGTACGCCGCGCCGGGAATCGGCCTGGCCGCCAGCCAGGTGAACGTGCACCGGCGCCTGATCGTCATGGACCTGTCCGAGGACCAGTCCGACCCGCGGGTCTTCATTAACCCGGAGATCACCCCGCTCACCGACGAACTGGCCCCCTACGAGGAAGGCTGCCTGTCGGTGCCCGGCTTCTACGAGAAGGTGGAACGCCCGGCACGGGTGAAGATCAAGGCCCTGGACCGGGACGGCAACGAGTTCGAGGAAGAGGCCGACGAACTGCTGGCCACCTGCATCCAGCACGAAATCGACCACCTGGACGGCAAACTGTTCGTGGATTACGTCTCCCGCCTGAAACGGGACCGGATCAAGAAGAAACTGGAAAAACTCCACCGCCAGCGGGCTTGAGAGAGTTGCAAGTTGAAAGTTTCAAGTTGCAAAGCGCGGAACAGGCTGCTGCCAACCGGGCAATGACCTCGCCGCGCTTCACCTATAATCGCGGGCATGGCCAGGCAGGTGCAGCCGAGTCATCCCGCGCCTTGTAACTTGCAACTTGTCACTTGCTGCCCACCACTTACTGACCCCGAGGTTCACCTTGAAACCACTCCGCATTGCCTTCGCCGGCACCCCGGACTACGCCGCCACCAGCCTGCGGGCCGTGCTGGGCACCGACCATGACGTGGTGGCGGTACTCACCCAGCCGGACCGGGGCGCCGGACGGGGCAAGAAGCTGCACAAGAGCCCGGTAAAAGTACTTGCCGAAGAGCACGGCATTCCGGTGCTGCAACCGGCCACCCTCAAAGACGACACCACCCAGCAACAGCTTCGCGACCTGGAGCTGGACGTGATGGTGGTGGTGGCCTACGGCCTGCTGATCCCCCAGGCGGTGCTGGATACCCCGCGCCTGGGCTGTATCAATGTGCATGGCTCGCTGCTGCCTCGCTGGCGCGGCGCCGCGCCCATCCAGCGCGCCATTACCGTGGGCGACACGGAAACCGGCAACACCATCATGCAGGTGGAAGCCGGCCTGGACAGCGGCCCCATGCTGCTCAAGGAAGCCCTGCCCATCGGTGACAGCGAAACCGGCGGTGAACTCCACGACCGGCTGGCCGAACAGGGCGCCCGCCTGCTGCTCACCGTGCTGGACGACCTGGAGGCCTACCTGGCCAGCGCCACCGTCCAGCCGGAAGAGGGTGTCACCTATGCCCACAAGCTCACCAAGGCGGAAGCGCGACTGGATTTCCGCCTGCCCACCCGGGCCCTGTACAACCGGGTACGCGCCTTCAACCCCTTTCCGGTGGCCTGGGTACCGTTCGGCGGCCAGCCCCTGCGTATCTGGCAGGCCAGTGAGGCCCCCCTGCCTGGCAGGGACGACGACCAGCCCGGCCAGATTCTCAAGGTGGACGACAACGGCATCCAGGTGGCCACCGGGGACGGCATCCTGGTACTGGAAGCCCTGCAACTGCCGGGCAAACGCCGGATGACCGTGGCCGAGATCCTGCGCGGCCATCCGGACCTGTTCCAGGTCGGCCAGATGCTGGGAGATGCCCTTGACGACGCCTGATCCGCGCCTGTCCGCGGTGCGGGCCCTGAACCGGGTGCTGCCCGGCAAGGGCGACGGCGAAAGCCTGCGCGAAGTGCTGCGCGACTTTCCCCTGCAAGGCGCCGACGGCGGCCTGATGCGCGATATCTGTTTCGGCGTCTGCCGCTATCTGCGCCCGCTCAATCACTGGCTCAACCAGCAACTGAGCAAGCCCCTCAAGCCCAATGCCCAGCCGGTGCGCCTGGCCCTGCTCGCCGGCCTCTACGAGCTGTGGTTCAGCGACCGGCCGCCCCATGCGGTGGTCAACGCCTACCCGGCCCTGTGCCGCAAGCTGAAAGCACCCTGGGCCGCCGGCCTGAGCAATGCTGTGCTGCGCAAGGCCACCGCCCTGACCTTCGCCGACGCCAGCCAGGATTTCCCCGCCACCGTGCGTCACAGCCTGCCGGACTGGCTGTACAAGCGCTGGCAACAGGACTGGCCGGAGCACGCCGATCACCTGGCCGCGGACAACCTCAGCGCCCCGCCCTTTACCCTGCGGGTGAATCGCCAGCAACACAGTCGCCAGCAGGCCATCGCCACCCTGGATGGCGCCCGGCCCGGTAATCTGGCGCCCTACAGTCTCTACCTGTCACCGCCGCGCCCGGTGGCGCAGTTACCCGGCTTCGACAACGGCGCCCTGTCGGTGCAGGACGAAGCCGCCCAGCTCCCCGCCGAACTGCTCCAGGCGCCGCCCACCGGCCGCATCCTGGATGCCTGTGCCGCCCCCGGCGGCAAGACCGGCCAGTTACGCGAAAAGTACCCGGACGCCGAGTTGGTCGCCCTGGAGCTGGAAGCCAACCGGCTGGCGCGCGTGCGCGACAATCTGCACCGCCTGGGCACAACGGCCACGCTGTTGCAGGGGGACGCCAGCCAGACGGACTGGTGGGACGGCACCCCCTTCGATGCCATCCTGCTGGATGCACCCTGCTCCGCCACCGGCATCCTGCGCCGCCAGCCGGACGTGAAATGGCACCGCAAGGCCAGCGACCTGCCCGCACTGGTTGATTTACAAGCGCGCATGCTGGATGCACTATGGCCGCTGCTCACCCCCGGCGGCATGCTGGTCTATGCCACCTGTTCGGTACTGCGCGAGGAAAATGATCGTCAGGTCAGCGCCTTCCTGCAGCGCCAGCCGCAGGCCCGGGATGTGACGCCACGGCCGCAAGGGGCCACAATGGTGGAAGCGGGCTGGCAACTGTTTGCCCAGCCGGACGGCCCGGACGGCTTCTACCTGGCCTGCCTGCGCAAGGACGGGTAACCGTCCGCAGCGCCCGCGGGCGTATTGCCGCGCGAACCGCTTCCTGCCGTTCGCGGGGAAGGGAACCACCGCTGTTCGGGGACTGGAGAGACAGCACAACGCATGAAAATCATTATTCTCGGTGCCGGCCAGGTGGGCGGCACACTGGCGGAGAACCTGGCCAACGAGCGCAACGACATCACCGTGATCGACACCGATCCGGAGCGTCTGCGTGAACTGGGTGACCGCCTGGATATCGGCACCGTGCGCGGCATGGGCTGTTACCCGGCCGTGCTCAAGGAAGCCGGTGCCGAAGATGCGGACATGCTGATCGCGGTCACCAACTCCGACGAAGTGAACATGATCGCCTGTCAGGTGGCCTACTCCCTGTTTCGCACCCCGTCCAAGATTGCCCGCATTCGTACCGCCCACTACACCAGCCGATCCGACAAGCTGTTCAACGAAAACGCCCTGCCCATCGACGTGATCATCAGCCCGGAGCAGGTGGTGACCGATTACATCCGCCGCCTGATCGAACACCCCGGCGCCCTGCAGGTGGTGAACTTTGCCGGTGGCCGGGTACAACTGGTGGCGGTGCGCGCTTATTACGGCGGCCCCCTGGTAGGCAACGAACTGCGCGAACTGCGCAAGCACATGCCCAATGTGGATACCCGCGTGGCGGCCATCTTCCGCCGTGGACGGCCCATCATTCCCGAAGGTAACACCGTCATCGAAGCGGACGACGAAGTCTTCTTTATTGCCGCCAAGAACGATATCCGCGCGGTGATGAGTGAGCTGCGCCGCCTGGAACACAACTACAAGCGCGTACTGATCGCCGGCGGTGGCAACATCGGCTACCGGCTGGCGAAAAATATCCAGCACCGCTACAACGTCAAGGTCATCGAGCGCAGCCCCGGGCGGGCGGAATGGCTGGGCGAAAAGCTCCACCAGACCGTGGTCTTGCAGGGCCTGGCCACCGACCGGGACGAACTGCTCAAGGCCAACATTGAAAACACCGATGTGTTCTGCGCCCTCACCAATGACGACGAAGCCAATATCATGGCCTCACTGCTGGCCAAGCGACTGGGCGCGCGCAAGGTAATGACACTGATCGCCAACCCCGCCTATGTGGACCTGGTGCAGGGGCATGACATCGACATCGCCATTTCCCCCCAGCAATCCACCATTGGCAGCCTGCTCAGCCATGTGCGCCGGGGGGATGTGGTCAACGTCTACTCATTGCGGCGGGGCGCGGCGGAAGCCATCGAGGCCATCGCCCATGGCGACGCTAGGTCGTCCAAGGTGGTGGGGCGACCCATCGAGGAAATCGACCTGCCGGAAGGCACCACCATCGGCGCCATCGTGCGCGGCGAGAAGGTACTGATTGCCCACGATGACGTGGTGATTGAACCGGACGACCACGTCATCCTGTTCCTGATCGACAAACGCCGCACCCGGGACGTGGAGAAACTGTTCCAGGTCGGGTTTACGTTTTTTTAGGAATCGCATGCACGCAAACACGCAAACACGCTTGCACGCTCGCAAGCTCACAATCACTGCCGGTTTTCAGCGTGTTGCGTGCTGCGTGCCAGCGTGCCAGCGGATATTGCCATGCATTTCGCCCTGATCTCGAAAATCCTCGGCCTGCTGCTGGTGGTATTCAGCTTTACCATGATGCCGCCGGTGGCGGTGTCCTACTGGTATCAGGAGGGCAGTGAAGGCCCCTTCCTGATTTCCTTCGTGATTACCCTGGCACTGGGGTTGGCCCTGTGGCTGCCGTTTTTCCGCAACAAGGCGGAACTGCAAACCCGCGACGGCTTCCTGGTGGTCACCCTGTTCTGGTCCGTGCTTGGCGTGATCGGCGCCCTGCCATTGATCATCAGCGACGATGTGCCAGTGGGCTTTACCGACGCAGTGTTCGAATCCGTCTCCGGCCTGACCACCACCGGCGCCACCATCCTCTCCGGTATCGACTTTCTGCCCAAGTCAGTGCTGTTCTATCGCCAGCAGCTACAATGGCTGGGCGGCATGGGCGTGGTAGTACTGGCGGTGGCCATTCTGCCCATGCTTGGCATCGGCGGCATGCAGCTATACAAGGCGGAAATCCCCGGGCCCATGAAGGACGCCAAGCTCACCCCGCGCATCGCCGAAACCGCCAAGGCGCTGTGGTTCATCTACCTGTTCATCACCATCGCTTGCGCCACCCTCTACTGGGCGGCGGGCATGACCGTGTTCGACGCCATTTGCCATAGTTTCAGCACCGTCGCCACCGGTGGCTTTTCCACCCATGACGCCTCCATGGCCTACTGGGACAACCCCTGGATCGACTGGACCGCCACCGCCTTCATCCTCATTGGCGGGGTTAACTTCGCCCTGCACTTTGCCGTCTGGCGTGGCAAGTCACTGCTCGCCTATTTTCGCGACCCGGAATTCCGTTTCTTCATCGGCCTGTTCCTGATCTATACCACCATCATTACCGCAGGGCTGCTGTTCTTCCATTACGATTTCACCGTGGACGATGCCCTGCGCCACTCTGCCTTCCAGGTGGCCTCGTTCAGCACCGGCACCGGCCTGACCAGCACCAATGCGGCGGCCTTCCCCGGCTTCATTCCCTACCTGCTGGTCTTCACCAGCTTTATTGGCGGTTGCGCCGGTTCCACCGGCGGCGGCATGAAAGCCGTGCGCGCCGCCCTGGTGTTCCACCACAGCATCCGCGAACTGCGTCGGCTGATTTATCCCAACGGCATGTTCGCCCTGCGCTTCGGCCGCCAGTCCATTCCCGACCGGGTATTGCAGGCAGTGTGGGGCTTTGTCGGCGTTTACATCACCATCTCGGTGATCTTCACCCTGCTGTTCACCATGACCGGCATGGACCTGACCACCGCTGTCAGCGCCGTGGCCGCCAGCCGCAATAACCTGGGGGTGGGCATCGGTCAGGGGGGTGGCGGCTTCGCCAACATCACCGACAGCGCCAAGTGGATGATGACCATCCTCATGGTCGCCGGCCGGCTGGAGATCTTTACCCTGCTGGTGCTATTCACGCCCATGTTCTGGCGACAGTAAAAGGCAGTTAATAATTAACAGTGAATAGTTAATAGTTGCGCGGGGGAGAGCCTTGCCAACGTAAGGGCCGTACCCGTGCCAACAGAACGGCACGAACCCACGGCCCCTGCTGCAGGAACGGGGCGTAGCGGAGTAACGCACGAAGTGCGGCCCGAAGGGTGAGCGTGGCGAATACGCCGCTCGAGACTCGAAGGGATTAACAGAAACGCCGCTATTCGCGATGCAAGCATCGCTTCCCAGTAGCTTCGCAGAAACAGAAAAGCCCCGGCATTGCCGGGGCTTTTTGTTCTAGCTGTTAACGATTAATTATTAACTGTTAACTGCCTTTAAGCGATATTGTTCACCCGCTTGCTATTACGGAACAACTGATCCATTTCACCTTCGTAGTAGGCTTCCACGCGCGGGTTCATCACTTTCTTCCACAGCGGCGGGAACAGGGCCAGGACATACATGCTGGCGTAGCCCCCGGGTAGCTGCGGGCTTTCCTCGTAGTGACGCAGCACCTGGTAGCGACGTTTCGCATAGGCGTGGTGGTCACTGTGGCGCTGTAACTGGAACAGGGCGATGTTGGTGAGCAGGTAGTTGGAGTTCCAGCTGTGAGCCGGGGTGACCCGCTCGTAGCGACCCTTTTCATTCACGCGACGGTGCAGGCCGTAGTGCTCAATGTAGTTGATGATCTCCAGCGCCAGGGCAGCAAAGAAGCTCTGACCCAGGAAGAACACCACGCCTTCCCAGCCCCATAGCACCCCAAACGTCACTGCGAACAGGGCGGAAATGCTGTACCACCAAATCAGCTCGTTATGGATGCTGATATTTTTCTTGCCCTTGCGCTCCAGGTACTGCTTTTCCAGTACCCAGGCATTCTTGAAGTTGCGCACGAACGCCTTGGGCAGGAAATCATACAGACCCTGGTTGTACTGGCTGGAAGAGGCATCTTCCGGCGTGGACACATGCACATGGTGGCCGCGAACGTGCTCCACCTTGAAACCGGCATAGGTCACGGTGGACAGCAGCAGGCCGCCCATCCAGTTCTCGACCTTCGGGTCCTTGTGGATCAGCTCGTGCCCCAGATTGATGGCAATAATGCCGCCCACGGTACCAATGGACACAATCCAGCCCAGCTTGCCGAACCAGTTGTAGTCATTGCTCATGTAGATATGGCCGGCGTAGAAGAGCACCGCAATCCAGACAAAGCCCATCAGGATGGTGAACACCCGATAGATGGTTTCTTCGGTAAGTGTGGGCACCTGGGTCTCTTCATCCGGGTTACTCGGGTCCTTGCCGATCAAGTAGTCCAGCACCGGAATGATCCCGAAGATCACGAAATACAGAAACCAGGCCCAGTAGTTCTGGGTGCCATCATTACCCACATAAGCGCTGAACGGCACCAAGGGAACCATGATTGCCCAGAAGAGCAGATAGCTCCATTTTTTTATTTTCAGCATGGTGTCCGGGTTTACGTTCTCGAACATGGCCTATACCTCGCTAGTCCAAGCCAACAGTAACAGTCATCAATGTGACGGTTAGAATATGACTGATTAATTGAATTGTCAAACAACTCAATTAATGACATAGTTGGCTCCATGGAGGATAATCCGAACCGGAATTCACACAGGATGACGTCATGACCCTGAAGGCCGTAAGTCTGAGCGAACAGATTGCCCAGCATCTGGGCGAACGGATCATTACCGGTGCCCTCGCCCCCGGTGCGAGACTGCCGGAAACCGACCTGGCCAAAGAGCTTGATGTGAGCACCAACTCACTGCGGGAGGCCTTTCGGCTGCTGGAAAAGCAGCATCTGATCGAGCTGCAACCGCGCAAGGGCGCCCGCGTCTGTGACGTCACCGAAGAGCAGGTACGCGACCTGTACGACTTCCTCTTCATGCTGCTGTCGCGGCTGGCCGGCCAGGCCGCTGCCAACTGGCAGCCGGGCCAGATCGAGGACCTGGTGGACCTGCTGCCACAACTGGAGCAGCACTACCAGAATGACGACCTGCCCGCCGCCCACCAGCTGGCCTTCCGGTTCGTGGAAATCGCCACCCACCGCTTCGCCAACAACCGCTACCTGGCCACGGACATCCAGGATCTGATCCCTCTGCTCAAGCGCTACTCCTACATCGCCCTGCAGGAGGAAACCTCGGAATTCGATGTTTCCCTGCAAATCTTCAAACGTCTGCTGGTTAACGTCGTTGGTCGTAAAGTGGATGACGCCGAAGCGGACATCCGCGAATATGGAGACAATCAGTGTCAGATCGTGCTGCGGGCCATCGCCAAGCGCAGCGCCGCCTGACATCACGCTTCCCCTTTCTTCGGCCGGCTCCCGCCGGCCTTTCTTTGTCTGTCTGCCCGGCCCCCATCTGTGGGAGCGCCTTCACGGACCGCGAATCTATTGCGAAGCCCCACCCTGTCGATTTTCTCCTGGCCCAGCCGACTACATCAGCAATCCACTGAATCCAGGAGAACAACATGCGCTTTCTGATTCTGGTCAAAGCCAGCGCCGGCTCCGAAGACGGCGTCATGCCCAGCGAACAACAAATCAACGACATGGCCGCCTTCCATGAAGAACTGCACCGGGCCGGCAAGCTGCTGGACGCCGCCGGCCTGCAACCCAGCGGCAAAGGCTGGCGAATTGATTACGATGGCGACCACACCACCGTCACCGACGGCCCATTCACCGAAACCAAAGAGCTGATCGCCGGCTACACCCTGATACAGGCCGACTCCCGTGAAGAAGCCCTGGCCTGGACAAAACGCTTCCCCAACCCGGCCACCGATGGGGGGATCGGGCAAATTGAAGTCCGGCAGTTATTCGAGAAGGGGGATTTCGGCGGCAGCGACGCCATTGAGCGGTTTGAGAAGATGGGAATGATTGATTAAATCTGAGAAGAAGGGCCGGGCAGGACACTGCCGCTTCCGTTGGCGCTTTGCTCGCAAAGCGCCAACGGCCCGGGTCAGACTGACGGGGGCTCAGCCTTCGTCGTCACGGCAAAACGCCACCTTCCCGCTGGCGATATACGTACAGAACGCCTCAACATCATCGTTGGCGTAGGTATTGGAAATCAACTCCCCCGGAATCAGCCCCTCATCCCAGCGCGTGGGCACGAGCCGGTAAGAATCATGCTCCCCGGCATAAATTTCCACTACCGCTCGAGTCTGATGAATGTACAGATCCCGAAGCTCCCTGGAGCAGCGAAACCGGCTGGCGTCCCTGTCTGCGCTGCACTGGTAGCCCGCCTCAGAGAAAAACGCCGCCGCCAGGGAAAACAACTGCCCGGTCTCCAGACTGCTCCCTTCCGGAGACGCAATCAGCCTGGACTCACCGCCCGCCACATTGGTGCAGCCTGACAGCACAGCAACAAAAAAGGGAACAACAAGAAGAACCGGTTTTGTCATAGCCGACCCACACCCCGAATCTTGTATACGAAGAAAAAAGAGAATACGTCGTAATGGGCTTAGATCCAACGGTTCAAAGGTGTTCAGAAAAACGGGGCGCGGACCAAGCCTGCGCCATCGCACCTTATCGGTACCCCGCTTGCTCGTATAGCTTGTTCTTGTATTTCTCCATCACCACACCCAGCTCCGGCCTCACCATCAGCTCCCCGTTAACATCAATAACCGGCAGGTTATAACGACGAGTGGAAATACCGGATTGCTCCATTCTGGCATGAAGCTGCTCAGCCACCGGAGAATGGTCCACAACATAATACTTGTAGTTCACCCCGCTGCGCGCCAGCTCTTTGAGCGCTCGCTGCGTCCAGCCGCAGTTATCACGCCCATAGACGGCAATGTAGGAACGGCTCTCCAGTGGCGAAACCGACTTGCCCGGTGACAACTGTTCCCAGGCCTTATAGCCTGCGATGACAACAATGACGATAATGATCAAATTTTTCACGGCAAGACCCAAATACCTGTTTTTTCAGTGGCCGGCCAAGCCCGGCATGATGTTTTTCATAGCCTATAGATGACTGGTTTATTGCGCACAGGGTTGCAGCAAAAACACAAAAAAACCAAACCAGATATTGCCCATAAACAGCATCAACTTGATAGCTTCCCGAGCAAAAGCGGGAATGTTGTAATAGCGGTACAAATAACCGATGACAACCCACTGCACAGCCAACCATATGACAGAGACGTACAGCGCCCCTTTATGGCACTCTGCGGCATAAGTGGTGTAGTAGATATACCACCAGGCGAAAACCATGCCCGTAGCAAGAAAAATGATAACTGCACAGGATAAATTGTTGCGCCAACGCGGGTAATCCGTGCTCAGAATCCGCTCTTTGAATTGTTCGAATTTTTCTGCCATTTAAATCTCTTTGTGAATTGTCAGCAGCCCCTTTCTTGGCAGCCAAGTTGTCCGTATCAGCCATGACAGAATGAATGCAGCCAGTGGGGTCTGCGGCAGCGGATTCAGGTGTTGCGTGAACTGCCTCGTTAAACCATTGGTTGGCGAAGAATAGTTCGATACTTTTCGGGTGAAACCCGCCTCATATCGCTGAGATATATTTCGTGATGCTTTCCAGCCAAGTTCTTTCCTTCGTTTTCGATAGCTTTATGCAAGCGCTGGATAACAGGCCCTTCCTCCGAAAACGGCCCTAGATGTAAAATTTGTGCACACCTTCCTTCATTGATGGTTTGAAACTCTACTTTATCCAGGGCGCCTGGTGCATCTTTCTTTGACGCAACCGTATTGAGTACAAGATCGACGACCTCCTGTGTGACCGGCTCTGGCTGCATGATCATCATAGTCCACCGCCATTCGTCGCGATTCCCTTTAATGAAGTCAGACAGGTCGTCTGCCCACCACAATCCCTCCAGTGGCGGAACGACGTAATCAAAGTGCTTGTGTTCTTTTATCCAAAACTTGATTTTGTAGGCGACTGGGTACAGTGACTGAAGAGCTTGTTGATACTCTTCTCCTTCAGGCCTGCCTTTCCCTGTAATCGTCAAATAATTAAAGCGGGGGACATCTATAAACTCGATCTTCTTGGCGCTTGGTTTATACAAATGCCTTAGCGTTTTCTTGTAGTCGACCTTTTCCATTTCTATTACTTTTCTTCGCCAGGTTAACGCCCGCCATCATGCGCTTGTCGCATGGATGGCATTGCTAAAGGATTACTAACGCGCTACATCATTAATCTTGCCGGCAACCGTTCTCGCTTTCATCACAAGAAAAACCCCACTTATGACTTCAAAGGCAGTAGCGACCATGTTGGCTTTTATCTCTACGGACATTTCAGGAACACCCAACTGCTGCCCCATAATAATTACCGATAGGTAATACAGGGAATCAACCGCACCGTACCAGAAAACAAACAAACCAATAGCAGCAACAAACACCGCCAGCAAAGAGACAGGAGGCATCTTTTCAGGCTTAGCATCAATGCCACCAGATGCCACCAAGCGACCAACCACTCGAGCGGAGAACCAAAGAATGAACACAAGAGCCCAGCTTGTTAAAGCCACCACCAAAATAGGCCATGCCGAGGTGTCATCACCATAGGGGCTACCCTGGTAGAAAAACTGAAACACCCCAAAAAACTCTCTAACGGCTTTAAAGAAAAATAAAATAGCTACGAGCCTAACCCCAATAGCCACATAAGAACTGAGCATCTCCCCTCCCCTTTAACGCCCCAAGCAGGGGCATATTTTGTGCTTTGAGCGCAGCGAAACAAAATATGTCCCACTGCCTTGGCTTGTTATGTGTGGCTGGCTACCACTTACTTCTCAACAACCCTGGAAAAACAGCCCCGATTACTTTCTCGCCACCAATACCATAAGCGAGAAATACTGCACTCATAAAAAGACCTGAAAAATGAGAAACACTAACTCCAACGACATAAAGCATAAGGCTAAAAACACCAATTCCGAAGACGCCCAATATTCCGCTAAGCACTCGCAGCAACATCTTCATTTTCTACCAACCACACCACATAACAGCGTATTCAGTCGAACGGTTCGACTTAACTCTATTCGACATAATTATTTTGGGCTCACGGCATCAGGCACGAATAATTTATGCTGGTCAGTAACTTGCCATTGTTTTGTGATTTCTTCTCGACTGGCAAGTCACGATCGTTCGACATTGTACCGGTACGGTCATGCACTTTAGCTGTGAATTCCCCCTTCTCAAATTTACCTTATATCAATCAGTTAGCCTTTTCTGTAAGCCATATCCTACAAACCAGGAGGCCCGGTCTGTTGAGCACGGTGGAAGAGTGGGTCGAGGGAGGACTGTGGGGCGGGATTCGCCATGCGAGCATGGCTCCAACGGTGGCGCGGAGAACGGGATGGGTGTGTGGGAATGTGACATAAAAAACGCGGCCACGAAGGCCGCGTTTTTTATGGTGCTGAAATATGAAGGGGTTATCGGCCAAGGATATCCCGGGAGATGATTTCCTTCATGATTTCGCTGGTGCCGCCGTAGATGCGCTGGATGCGGGCGTCCACATAGTCGCGGGAGATAGGGTATTCCTGCATGTAGCCGTAGCCGCCAAACAGTTGCAGGCACTTGTCGGCCACTACGCCTTGCAGTTCGGTGGTGGTGAGTTTGGCGATAGAGGCGTTGGTGGTGCTCAGTTCGCCCTTGTCGTACTGGTCGGTGCACTGGCTGCAGAAGGCCTTGTTGACGGCGGTCTGGGCGTGCAGGTCGGCGAGTACATAGCGGGTGTTCTGGAACTTGCTGATGGGCTGGCCGAAAGCCATGCGTTCCTGGGTGTATTCAATGGTGCGCTCGATCATGCCTTCGCAGGCGGCCACGGCGCCCAGGGCCAGGATCAGGCGCTCGCGGGGCAGTTCGTTCATCAGGTTGGCGAAGCCTTTGCCTTCCCCACCGAGGATCTGGTCGGCGCCCACTTTCACATCTTCGAAGAACAGCTCGGAGGTATCGGCGGCGTGGTGGCCCATTTTTTCCAGGTTACGCCCGCGGGAGAAGCCCGGCAGGGAACAATCCACAGTGAACAGGCTCATGCCCTTGGAACCGGCGTTGGGGTCGGTCTTGGTGGCGAGCACGATGACGTCACAGTGCTGGCCATTGGTGATGAAGGTCTTCTGGCCGTTGATGCTGTAGCCGTCACCGTCCTTGTCGGCGCGGGTCTTCATGCCCTGCAGGTCGGAACCGGCGCCCGGTTCGGTCATGCCGATGGCGCCCACCGCTTCACCGGTAACCATTTTCGGCAGCCAGGTCTGTTTCTGCTCTTCGCTGCCCAGGTGCAGGATGTAGGGGGCGACGATGTCGGAGTGCACGGAGATGTTGGAGGCCAGGGCCCCGTAGCCGGCACGGGAGGCTTCTTCCACGATCACGGCGGACAGGCGGAAGGTAGCGCCGAAACCGCCGTATTCTTCCGGTACGTCCACGCACAGCAGGCCGTTCTCGCCCATCTTGTTCCACAGTTCGCGGGGGAACTTCTCGTCCTTTTCCCACTGGTCGTAGTGGGGAGCCACTTCGTTTTCGAGGAATTTCTTGACGTTGTCGCGGAACAGTTCGATTTCGTTTTGATTAAGCATTTCTGACAGTCCTGTTGGTCATCGACACCGGCCCGGTACGGGGGCCGACGAAATAATGGCCAACATTCTAGCGGCACGGGGTGAAGGTCACATCACCCCCGAGTGACTGTCCGGTCCAGACGGGTGGGGCGGGATGTCCAGATTCCCCGGTCCGCCGCAGGCGGGAGCCTTTCTGCAAGAGATGGATGATCGCTTGCAGGCAAGCTCCCACAAGGCTGTCAGGCCGGTTCGATGCGGATTTCGGCTTTCAGCGAATTGGCCACAAAGCAGTTGCGGTGGGCGCTGGCGTGGAGCTTTTCCAGCGCCGGGCCGTCCGGCTCTTCGCCGTCGAAGACCACCCGGGGACGCAGCACGATGCGGGTGATGGCCATATGGCCATCGCCGCTCTTTTCCACGGTGCCGGCGGGCTGGTCGATGTAGCTAAGCACGGTGAGGCCCTGCTTGGCGGCGATGGACAGGAAGGTGAGCATGTGACAACTGGCCGTGGCGGCGATCACCGCCTCGTCCGGGTTCACCCGGTTGCTGCAACCGTAATATTCCGGGGAGGCAGAGGCCTGCACGACTTCACCACCGGCAAAGGTCCACTCGTGATCCCGGTTGAACTGTTCGTACTCGAACGGGGTGCCCGGCTGCAGGTGCCAGGCCACGGAGGCGCCGTATTCACTCATGGTCAAACTCCCTCTCTCGCGTCTTCACTTTCACCATGATCCGCCACGGGAGGAAAGGCAACCTTGTTTCAGATCAACGTCGGATCAACCGTCTTGTCTGGGTGCCAGAAGGCAATGTTCCACCTGATCCATGACCCGGTTGCTGTACAGCAGGGCACAGTGGCCCAGGTAGGGAACGTGGATATTGGCTTCCGCCCCGTCCAGCACGGCGGTGGATACCGGCAGCACGAAGTTGTCCATGTTGGAGAAGATGGAAAAGTAGCGGGCGCCTCCAGGGCAGTCGCCGCCTTCGGCCAGTTCCTCGATGAAGGGGCTGCGATAGCGCAGTTGGGCCGCCGCGCCCAGGGGCGGGAACAGACCGGCAATGCGTGAGCCGTAATGGGGGCTGCCCAGGGTTACCACCCGGTCAATCTTGCCGGCCAGGCCCAGGTTCTTGAGCGCGTAACGGGTCAGCGGGCCGCCCATGGAGTGGCACACCAGGTTGGCCTTTTCCGCACCGGTGCTTTCCAGAATGCGCTCCACATGGTCGGTGACCTGCTGGGCCAGCTTGCGGGCGTTGATATGCGGCGGGGTATAGCTCACCGAATAGACGTTGGACCAGCCGCGCCATTTCAGGCGCCACTGCATCAGCAGAAAGTTGGCGCTGTTGCCGCCGTAACCATGCACCAGAATCACCGGGGCTTCCCCGTGGTGGCGGCTGCGTGCCGGCGAGGCATCGTGGATCAGCCGCAGTGGATAGCTGAACACCAGCACGGTGAGGCTGGCGGCTTCCTTGAGGATGCCCACGATCGTCGGCAGCAACCGCAGTGGCTGCTCGCCGGGCAGTTTCGCCTGCTCCGGAAAGCTGCGGCGGTCGTAGTACCAGCACATGTAGAAGGCCAGGGTCAGCATGACCGTGGCCAGCACGCCCAGTGCCAGCAGGAAAAGAATCAGGCCCATCGGGTTACTCCCTTGTTGTTGTTCTCGACGCTAGGCCAGTGGCGCGGCGCTTGTCCTGTTGCTGGTATGACTGTCGGACAAGGCGTGAATAATATTCATGTCTGCTACCTGCCAGCCCGTTGGAGCCTTGCTCGCAAGGCGAAGGCTTCAGCCATGACTTAACCTTTCGCTTTGCGAGCAAAGCTCCAACGGCGGTGTTTGGGGTTTCCAGCGATCAGGCCAGCAGCCCCTGCTCCTTCAGCCAGTCGAGACAGTGCCCCACCGCCTCGGCCAGCTTGTCGTTCTGGCCGAAGTAGTAGTGGTTGGCGCCGGCCACTTCGCGCAGTGTTGCCTGTCCGGATTGGAACCCGTCGAACAGGCGGCGGGTATGGCTGGGGGTACAGGCATTGTCTGCGGTATTGCCAATCACCAGGGCCGGGACCGTGGTCCGCCCGGCACAGGCGGGGCCATTGGCACGGGAATCGTCATAACTCCATTGGCTGAGCCAGCCGCGCAGGGTATTGAAACGGGCCAGGGCCACGGGGCCGTTGTTGACGGTTTCCGGGTCGCCCAGGTAACAGGTGCCCGGGGGACGTTCGTTGGTATCCTGTTCCGGGTCCAGCCAGCGCACATCGCACATGGTGCGGTGAACGATAAAGCCGTACTCCTCGGCATGCAGGCCCCGGGCACGAAAGTCTTCGAGCTTGCTTTTCACCCAGTCGGTGATACGGCGGTTGCGGTGGATCTGTGCCTGGCGAAAGCGTGCCACGAACTCATCGCTGTAGGGCGGCTGGTTGGGGCAGTCCGGGTGGTAGATATCCAGCTCCCGGTCGCGGTCGTCCGGGTTGGCTTCATCCTTCACGGACGGGTCCAGCCATTCGGTCATGGTGATGGCGCGGGACACGTGGGCCGCCAGCAGCATGATGCCGTCCGCCGGGATCAGTTGTTGCGCGGTCAGGTCGTAGGGGTCGCCCGCCGGGGTCTCGGTGATCCGCGGGTCTTCCGCTTCCGCCTGGTAGAGCAGGCTCAGGGAGCCGCCGCCGGACCAGCCCGCCAGCACCACGGTTTCAAAACCCAGTCGTTCTTTGGCATCGCGCACGCAGGCCCCCAGGTCCGCCACCACCTTTTCCATGATCAAGGCACTGTCGGCACCCCGGTAACGGCTGTTGCAGTAGATCACCGACAGCCCCGCTCTCGCCAGCGCCGACACCATGGGCAGGTAGGCCCCGCCACCCACCGGGTGCATGAAGATCACCACCGTCTTGCCCGGCCCGCTTTTCGGGGTGAGCAGGTGGGCTTCCAGCGCCACCAGGTCCATGGGCCCGGCATAGGTGTCCTTGAAAGTGGCGGATTCGGTAAAAGTGATCAGGTAGGGGGTACGCTGGTAATGCCGGCTCATGGTTGTTGTTCCTTCTGCTTGTCCAGGGCGTCCCTGACCTTGGAGAAATCGGCCTTGCTGGTATCCACGCCGCGCATGTCCAGGGCCGCGGCGCCGAAGTTCTGCTCTTTCAGGGCACGGGTCTTTTCGGTCCAGGCCTTGAGCACCGCATGGGCATTGGCGGCGTCTTCGGCGACCACGGCGTCGTAGTTGGCGTCCTTGATGGTGATTTCCAGGGGAATGCCATTGGGGTCGAAAAAGTAGATGGAATGAATGAAGTCGTGATTCACCGGACCAAAGCAGGGGCGTCCGGCCTGGTTGATGCGGCGGCGCCAGTCCTTCAGTTGCTCCAGGGTATCCACCTCGAAGGCCAGGTGCAGGTCGAAGGCGCTGCGCGGGCGGAACAGTTTTTCATCGGCCCCTTCCGGGGCATCGAAAAAGGCGATGAAATTGTCGTCCCCCATCTTGAAGAACAGGTGCATGTAGTCGATCTTGCGGCCAGTGCCCGGCTCTTCGTCGAACACCATGGCCAGGGTTAACGGCAGGCCCAGCACATCCTCGTAAAACCAGCGGGTCTGCTCCGCGTCGCGGCAACGGTAGGCACTGTGATGCACATGCTTGAGCATGGCGCAATCCGGCAGGCGGCTCATGATTGGCTCCCGATTGTTATCCGTATTCGGGAGTTATTGTTGCCACAGGCCCTGCGGGAACGGAAAACCGAAACCACCAAGAACCTGTCAGTTCTGGCCACCCGTCAGGGCAGGATGCACTCCCCCGCTGGCGGTGGCACACTTGCTGACCCCGAACCGGACGGCGAGAGACATGACAGACCAGGCAATCATCAACGAAGTGGGGCTGCGCGACGGCCTGCAGAATCAACCGGTCACCGTGGACACGGACACCAAGGCGCGCCTGGCCCAGTTGCTGGTGGATGCCGGCATGCGTTACCTGGAGCCGGTGAGTTTCGTCAGCCCGAAAGCGATCCCGCAGATGGCCGATGCCGCCGCCCTCACCCCGCTGCTGCCCCGGGGTGATGACCTGCATTACACCGCCCTGGTGCCCAACCTGAAGGGCTACCAACTGGCCAAAGACGCCGGCTACCCCACGGTGGCGCTGGTGCTGTCCACCACGGATTCCTTCAACGAGCGCAACCTGCGCATGAGCCTGGAGCAGGCTACCCAGAGCTGCGAGGCGATCATTGCCGCCGCGAAAGAAGACGGCATCGCCACCCGCACCTATATCTCCGGCGCCTTTGCCTGCCCCTACGACGGCCCGGTGCCGGTTTCCCTGCCCCAGCAGCTCGCCGAGCGCATGTTTGCCGCCGGCTCCGACGAGGTGGCCATCGCCGATACCATCGGCGCCGGCAATCCGCAGCAGATGAAGGACATCATGGCGCCATTGATCCGTGAGTTCGGCGCCGACAGGTTCTACGTGCACCTGCACGATACCCGTGGGCTGGCCGCGGCCATGGCCTGGGCAGCGGCGGATCTGGGGGTGAGAAAGTTCGATGCCTCCGTGGGCGGCTTGGGCGGCTGCCCGTTCGCGCCGGGCGCCACCGGCAACATGGCCACGGAAGATCTGGTCTATCTACTGCAAAGCGCCGGCCTGACAACCGGCATCGATATCGAGGGGCTACGTGAGGCTGTGGCCTTGGCCGCCGAAGCCACCCAGCGCCCGCTGGGCGGGCGCATCCTGGACTGGATGGCGTCGCAGGAAAAACAGGGCAAGACGCCCTGCCTGTGGTAGGGCTTCAGTTCTACCACCGATGGCGCGGCCCTGTGGGCGCCTGCCTGCAAGCGAAACGGCGCTGATCCAGACAGAATCGCCAGCAGGCTGGCTCCCACAGATCAAGCGGGCTTTCGTTGCCTCGGCGAACGCGGTGCCCGCCGTGGGAAAAACCGCCTTTACGCCCTTCAGCGACGCGGCGCAATGACCATGCAGGTGCAGGTGGCGTGGGCGTAGAGTTTGCCTTCGTCATCCACGATGCGGCCTTCGGAAATCACCAGGCTGCGCCCCCGGTTGATCACCTTTCCCTCCGCGCGCAATGGCTTGTCGAACGGCAGGGGCCGACACATCTTGATGTTCAGATCCGTGGTGCCGTAGCTCTCGCCCGGGCCCAGCACCGTGTGGGTAGCGCAGCCGGTGACGGAATCCAGCACGGTGGCGGCGAAACCGCCATGCACCCCGCCCAGGGGGTTAGTGTGGCGCTTGTCGGCGGTGGCGATGAACACCACCCGGCCCTCTTCCACGGTCTCCGGGTCCATGGGTATGGTTTCGGAAATCGGGGCACGGGGAATCTTTCCGGCGGCAAAGGCCTGCATGATTTGCAGGCCCGTCATGTCGGCAACATTCATGATCAACTCCGGTAATGGGTTGCCGAAATTGTAAGTTCTTATTTGGAACTTACAAGCCAATACAGGATGTATCCCGCCGGCCAGGGCCCATCGCCAACCTCACAGGGTAACCGTACGGACCAGGTTGCTGCCCGCGTCCCGGGCCGCCAGCAGCGCAGCCTCAACCGCCGCTAGGGCACTGTCCAGGGTGGCTTCTTGCCCTGCGGACTCCTCGCAGGGCATCAGCGTCGCCACGCCCAGACTGACGCTCAGGGGTAACGGCAAGTCCGGCAATGACAACACCCCATGGCGGAAGTCCCCGGCCAGGCTTTCCGCCGTGTTGAGCCCGACTTCCGGCATCAATGCCAGAAACTGGCTGCCGCTGAAGCGGGCCAGCTCCGCCTGACCGTCACTGACACGGCACAGGGCCTCAGCCACCGCCACCAGCGCTTCATCACCACAGCCATGGCCGTGTGTGGCATTAAGTTCATTGAGATTCCCCACCGCCAGCAGAATCAGGGAGAGAGGTTGATGGGTGCGGGAACCGAGGGCCAGGTGCTGACGCAACTGCTCAATGATCACCGAGCGGTTGATCAGGCCGGTCAGGGGGTCCTTGCGGGCCAGGTCCGCCAGTTCCAGGTTGAGCTGTTCCAGCTCATCGCGCTGTTCGCGCAGGGCAAGCTGTCCGTGGACCAGGGCGGTGATATCCTCAATCTGGGACAGGAAGTAACGGGGAGCACCGCCGTCATGGCGCACCAGCGACACGGCCAGCAGCACCCAGACTTCTTGGCCGTCCTTGTGGGTGTAGCGCTTGCGCATGCGGTAAGTGTCAGCCTCCCCCCGCAACAGGGACTCCACGAAGGCCAGGTCCTTTTCCAGGTCATCCGGGTGGGTAATGGACTGGAAGTCCATGGCCAGCAGCTCGTCGGCACTGTACCCCACGATCTGGCTCACGGCGTCGTTGACCCGCAGCCAGCGGCCATTCGGGGCCACGATAGCCATGCCGATCGGTGCATGCCGGAACGCACCCTCGAACAGCGCCATGTTGTCCTGCAATTCGCTGTAGCTGTCTTCGCGCTCCCGGTCGCTCAGGCTCTTTTCAAGCTGACGCCCCAGGGATTGGGCCATCAGCTCCAGCAGGGTAATTTCCTCAATGCTGAATGGCTCCTGGCGCGGTCGGGTATCACTGAAGTTGAGGGTCCCGAACACTTCACCGCGCACCCGCACCGGCGTGGCCAGATAGGATTCCAGCTTCATGTTCAGGTAGACCGGGTGCGAGCGCATCTCTTCCAGCCCACCCACGTGATGCAATGCCACCGAGCCCCGCTTGCCGATCACGGCGGCACAATAGGTGTCGCTCAGGGAAAAGCAGGCTCCTTTACGAAGCCCCTCCTGCTCTGGCTGCACCGCCAGCACCTGATACTCCTGCCCCTCCACCCGGCTGACGATCCCGATGGAGAGATCGAACAGGCGCAAGCCGATGGTCAAATATTCATGACACAGGGCATCAATGTCGCCATCGTCCAGTTGCGATAGCCGGTGCAGTGCCTCGAGTCCGCCCAGGCTGGCTCCCCCATCATCCATGTTTCCCTTCCCGCTGTTGCTTGTCTCGCTCTACCACTTTGTAACTGTCTCTGTCGGCCAGGGGAAGGGAATTCACATTTTTGTATAACGAAAAAAGGCGCCTTGTGGCGCCTTTTCATGATCGTCTAATGGAGACGGAACAGGATCTGCAATAACTGGATGCCCAGCAACACAATCAGCGGGCTCAGGTCGAAACCGCCCATGGGCGGTAGCAGCTTGCGCACCGGCGCCATGATCGGCTCGGTGATCTGCACGATCACCCGCACCACCGGGTTGTAGGGGTCCGGCGCCACCCAGCTAAGGATCACCCGGATCAGCACCGTCCAGAACACATAATCAAGAATCAGGGTGGCCAGCTCCCGCAGGGCATAGATCACCAACTGTCCGCCAACACCACTGGGCAGCCCCCCCATCTGGATGCTCAGCAGCACCACGGCCTTGAGAATGATCAGGATGATCACCAGCACCAGCGAGGCGATATCCAGCCCGCCGTAACCCGGAATCACACGGCGCATGGGGCGCAGCAGCGGGTTGGTGGCCTTGAGCACGAACTGGGAAATGGGGTTATAGAAATCCGCCCGGGCCAGCTGCAGGACAAAGCGGGTCAGGACGATGAAGATGTAGACGCTGAAGGCAAAATCCAGCAGGAAAAACAGGGCACCCTGGGGGTTCATGGATTACTCCGTTGGTCACAACAGGGAGAGAGTTTGGGGCAAAACAGGGGAAAATCAAGCGACGAGGGGCAAGCTTCAAGCCGCAAGCTGCAACACGCCATGCCCCTTCTTTTCGACAAGGCTGAGCCCGCGCTCAGACGCAACAACGCGGGCACTACATGTCAAATCCTGACCACCTTCATACGCGCCTTGTAGCTTGCAGCTTGAAGCTTGTCGCGGTTTCTACCCGGCCAGCTCTTCCGAGCGCTCCCGTGCGGCGGCGACCGCGGCCTGGACCTGCTCGCGGAAACCCGCCTCCTCGAACACGCTCAGGGCGGCGGCGGTGGTGCCGCCGGGGCTGGTGACCTGCTGGCGCAGCACGTCCGGGCCCACTTCGCTGGTAATGGCCAGTTGGGCGGCGCCCCAGGCAGTCTGCAGGACCATCTGGCGGGCGGTGGTGGCGTCCAGGCCCTGGGCCTTGGCGGCCTCGATCAGCGATTCCATGAGCAGGAAGAAGTAGGCCGGGCCGGAGCCGGACACGGCGGTGACCGCATCCAGTTCCTTTTCCTCGTCGAACCAGAAGGTCAGGCCCACGGAGCCAAGAATCTCCTTCGCCATGGCTTTCTGGTCGTCGCTGACACCTTCGGCGGCATACAGGCCGGAGGCGCCGGCCTGGACCAGGGACGGGGTGTTGGGCATGCAGCGCACGATGGGGGTCTCGCCCAGCCAGTCGCGCAGGTTGGCCACGGTGACGCCGGCGGCGATGGAAATCACCAGCGGCTGGCGATCGGCAATGATGTCGCGCAGATTCTCGCAGACTTCCTGCATCATCTGCGGTTTGACCGCCAGCACCATCACGTCGACCCGACCGGCCACATCACGGTTGTCGGCGCTGACGTGCACCCGGTGAAGCTGGGCCACGTCTTCCAGGCGATCCTTCGACGGATCACTCATCCAGATGCGGGCCGGGCGAATTCCTTTCGCCACCATGCCACCGGCCAGGCTGGTCGCCATGTTGCCGGCACCGATAAAACCGATCAGTTGCTGTGCCATAACTGCAGAATCCTTTATCTCTGAGCTTGCACGCCGACGTGTGTCAGCGCGTGTCTTTTGCCGGGCGGGGGCCGAACAGGGCCGTTCCCAGCCGGACAAAGGTGGCGCCTTCTTCAATGGCCACCCCAAAATCCGCGCTCATCCCCATGGAGAGCGTATCAAGGGCCGGCATTGTATTGCGCAATTGTGACAGTGTCATGGCGAGCTGTCGGAAGGCCTGCCGGTTGTGGTCCTCGCTATCTGCCCGGGGGATGGCCATCAGGCCGCGCAGCCGCAGGTTGGGCAGGGCCGCCATGGCCGCCGCCAGTTCCGGGACCTGCGCCAGCGGCACCCCGCTCTTGGTGTCCTCGTTGTCCACATTCACCTGAATACAGACATTGAGCGGCGCCAGCCCTGCCGGGCGCTGCTCGCTGAGGCGGCGGGCAATCTTCAACCGGTCCACGGAGTGCACCCAGTCAAAATGGGCGGTGATATCGCGGGTCTTGTTGGACTGGATCGGGCCGATGAAATGCCAGACCAGGTCCCGGCCCGACAGCGCCTGGATCTTGTCCAGGGCCTCCTGCAGGTAGTTTTCCCCGAAGTGACGCTGCCCCTGGTCTGCCAGCCGGGCCAGTTCGTCCGGTGAACGGGTCTTGCTCACCGCCAGAAGCTGCACACTGTGGGGGTCGCGGCCCGACTGGTCACAAAATGCACGAATTTGCGTATTAATCTGCGCCAGTGGGCTTTCAGGGTCCATCATTATTGAACGGCTCAAAAGGTCGGGTTACTTTAGGCATGCGACGATTTTCTGAGGCAGCCGGTGCTCCGGCCGCCGACATAATAACAAAAGGGTGCCTGCGGGGACCCTTTCAATGCCAGACAACGCAAGTAGAAATCCATGGATATTACCGAGCTGCTCGCCTTCAGCGCCAAGAATGGCGCCTCTGACCTTCACTTGTCCGCCGGCCTGCCCCCGATGATCCGGGTGGACGGCGACGTGCGCCGTATCAACCTGCCGGCCATGGAGCACAAGGAAGTCCACGCGCTGATCTACGACATCATGAACGACAAGCAGCGCAAGGACTTCGAGGAATTCTTCGAGACCGACTTTTCCTTCGAGGTGCCCGGTGTGGCCCGTTTCCGGGTTAACGCCTTCAACCACAACCGGGGCGCCGGCGCGGTATTCCGGACCATTCCCTCGAAAGTGCTGACCATGGAAGACCTGGGCATGGGCAAGGTGTTCCAGAAGGTGTCGGACTTCCCGCGCGGCATCGTGCTGGTCACCGGGCCCACCGGTTCCGGTAAATCCACCACCCTGGCGGCCATGCTCGACTACATCAACAACACCCGTTACGAGCACATCCTCACCATCGAGGACCCCATCGAATTCGTACACGAATCCAAGAAATGCCTGGTGAACCAGCGGGAAGTCCACCGTGACACCCTGGGCTTCGCCGAAGCCCTGCGCTCGGCCCTGCGGGAAGACCCGGACATCATTCTGGTAGGGGAAATGCG
>JAKSCQ010000338.1 GCA_022360555.1 Pseudomonadales bacterium | reverse complement strand
GTACACACAGCAAAAGCAAGAGGCCGCACCCCAATCAGGGGCGCGGCCTCTTCGCGTTCAGCGCAATCGACGCAAGCCCGCGCCGCTGTTAACTATTCACTATTAACTGTTCACTGCCTTCCTGCACCCGCCCCACCGCTGACAGGATCGCCTGCAAGGCGGCGGCGGTGGTATCGGCAGCAGTGGCCACGGCGCTCTGTACCGTGTCACCCACCTGCACCCGTACGCAGGCCATGGCATTGGCTTCGGTGCTGTCGCCCAGGGAGTACTCGTCGAAGGACACCACTTTCACCTCGCCACCGATGCGACGATTGAGCGCGTCCACCAGGGCGGACATGGCACCGTCGCCCCGGCCGGACAGCAAGGTGACCGGCTGGCTGTCATCACCGATGCTGATCTGCGCCTGCACCGCTTCGTTGGCCCGGTTCAGGTCATAGGAGCGCAACGTCCAGCCCATGGGTACGTTCAGGTAGTCGCTGTTGAAGCGGCGATGCACCCGCTCGCTGGTGATCTCGCCACCATCGTCTTCCGCATCCTGCTGCACCACCTTGGCCAGCTCCTGCTGCAACCAGCGCGGCAGGTCGATGCCAAAGTCCCGCTCCAGTACATGGGCCACACCGCCCTTGCCGGACTGGGAGTTGATGCGCACCACTTCCTCGTAGCGCCGGCCCACATCCGCCGGGTCGATGGGCAGGTAGGCCACCTGCCAGATATCGCCCTCTTTATAGCGGGCCAGACACTTGCGGATGGCATCCTGGTGGCTGCCGGAGAAGGCGCTGAATACCAGATCGCCCGCATAGGGGTGACGCGGATGGGTCTGGATATCGGTGATCTCTTCCACCAGGGCAACGATCTCCTTCATACGCGAGAAATCGATTTGCGGGTCGATACCCTGGCTGTACAAATTCATGCCGGCGGTGACCAGATCCATGTTGCCGGTGCGCTCGCCATTGCCCAGCAGGGTGCCTTCCACCCGGTCGGCCCCGGCCATCACCGCCATCTCGGCGGCGGCCACACCGCAGCCCCGGTCATCGTGGGTGTGCACGCTGATGATCACATGATCACGGTACCGGATGTTCTCGTGGACCAGCTCCACCTGGTCGGCAAACACATTGGGAGTGCTCACCTCCACAGTGGCGGGCAGGTTGATGATCACTCGCTGGCCCTGGTCCGGGCGCCACACCGCGTTCACCACATCAATCACCTCGATGGCGAAATCGGTTTCCGTGGCGCTGAAGGTTTCCGGGGAATACTGGAAGCTCCAGTGGGTTTCCGGCTGCTTCGCGGCGTACTCCTTCACCCAGCCAGCAGCGCGTTCGGCGATGGCCTTGCAGCCGGCCTTGTCCACATTGAACACCTGCTCGCGGAAGGTGGGCGAGGTGGCGTTGTAGATGTGCACGATGGCGTTTTTCGCGCCCTTGAGCGCTTCGAAGGTGCGCGCGATCAGCTCTTCGCGGGCCTGGGTCAGTACCTGGATATGCACGTCGTCCGGCACCAGGTCTTCCTCGATCAGGGCCCGGCAGAAATCAAAGTCGATCTGGCTGGCGGACGGGAAGCCCACTTCAATTTCCTTGAAGCCCAGCTCCACCAGCATCTGGAAAAAGCGGCGCTTCTGCGCCACGGACATGGGCTTGATCAGGGCCTGGTTGCCATCGCGCAGGTCCACGGCCGCCCATAGCGGCGCCTTCTCGATGCGCCGGCTCGGCCAGCGGCGATCCGGTTTGTCGATGGTGGCAAAAGGACGGTATTTGCGATGATCAAAGCTCATGTCGTTTCCTCAATATGAAAAGGGGCAGAACCCTGCCCCCCAAGGTGAATTACTAACCCAATCACGAATGGGTACTGCGCGGGCTAACAACTCGATTGTGATCTCGGGTATCGATCAAGGTGCCGGTAGGCGCCGGTAGCGGCGAGGAGAGGCATCCTGCTTGTGGCTGTCTGCGTCATCGCCCTACGAGAGATACTTTACGCCCTGCCACCGGCAATGTGTTTGCTTTTTTCACCCACCCTGGGAGATATTGGCAATATTATTGCGCACAAACCATTGCAAACAGGAAAAACCACCATGGCAAATCTGGAACTGGCAAGACTGGACCGCACCGACCTGCGTATTCTGGAAGCCCTGCAGCAGGACGGCGGCCTCACCAACCAGCAACTTGCCGAGGCCGTGGGGCTGTCGCCCTCACCCTGCTCCCGGCGGGTACAGAAACTGGAGTCCGCGGGCATTATCGTGCGCCGGGAAACCGTGCTCGATGCCCGCAAGCTGGGCCTGGACCTGACAGTCATCATCCAGATCAGCATGGACCGCCACACCCCGGAGCGCTTCGCCAATTTCGAGGAAAAGGTGGCCAGCTTCCCGGAAGTGCAGCAGTGCTACCTGGTCACCGGCCAGGAGGCCGACTACCTGCTCAAGGTAGTGGTGCCGGACATCGACGCCTATCAACACTTCCTGCTCAACCGGGTAACGCGCATCGAGGGGGTCAGTGGGGTGCACTCCAGCTTTGTCATGCGGCGGGTGGTGGATACGGCGGCGCTGCCGTTGAATTATGTGGGAGACGCTTCCACGCAGCACGCTTCACGCTGACACGCTAAAAGCAAACACGTTATGCTGATACTCCATTCATTTCCGGTGCGTTCTGCGTGCAAGCGTGTTGCGTGCAGCGTGAAAGCAAAACCATGAAACAGCTTCTGATCGTCGCCCATGCCCCCTCATCGAATACGCTGAAACTGCGTGATGCCGCCGCTCGTGGCGCCGGGCATGAGGATATCGAGACTGTCTCGGTAACGGTGAAGGCGCCGCTGGAAGCGGGACCGGAGGATGTGATGGCCTGCGACGCCATCCTGCTGGGCACCACGGAAAATCTGGGCTACATGAGCGGCGCCCTGAAAGACTTCTTTGACCGCACCTATTACGCCGTGCTGGAAGAAAAGCAGGGCCTGCCCTGCGCAATCTATATCCGCGCCGGCCACGACGGCACCGGCACCCGCCGGGCGGTGGAGAGCATCGCCACGGGCCTGCGCTGGCGCGCGGTGCAGGAGCCGCTGGTGCTGCGCGGGGAATGGCAGGAACGCTTCGTCGAGGACTGCCGCGAGCTGGGGGCGGCCATGGCCTATGGCCTCGACGCGGGGATCTTTTGAGGGGGAGGGCGCAGCGTGACGCGCGATCAGTTCGACCGCTTCTGCAAGGGGCTTCCGGCCACCACCAATGTCATTCAATGGGGCAATGCCTCGGTGTGGAAGGTGGGCGGCAAGATCTTCGCCATCTGCTCCGACTGGGGGCCGGGCGAGCAGCAGAAGATCAGCTTCAAATGCAGCGATCT
>JAKSCQ010000323.1 GCA_022360555.1 Pseudomonadales bacterium | reverse complement strand
TGGCTAAGCCAACACGTTAACAATAAAAACAGCCCGCTCGGGCCCGTCATTTGGAGACTCTCATGACAAGAAGGAAACTGCTTCCCGCCATTCTGGTGGGCGCTGGCGTTGTGTCCGCGACTCCGGCTCTGGCAAGCATGGGCAACATCGGCACCACCTATGGGGTGCTCCCTTCCGATGTGGCCTCGGCGCAGGCCCTGTCCCTGTTCAATTCCCAGGTATCTGCGACCTACTACAACCCGGCTTACCTGGCCAAAGACCCCCGCGGCGAGCTCACGACCGGCCTGATGCACGCCGACCACGAGTTGCGGGCCAGCCAGGTCAGCGGTGGGCCATTTTCCGGCACTCGCGATGGGGATGTCTTGCAGGATGCACCGTCCCAACAGGTGCTGCTGGGCATGAAAACCGACCTTACCAACCTGACCCAGTACGAGCATCCGCTGTATCTGGGGTTCATGCTGGGCGTGGAGAAGTACGGCGATGAAATGCTGGCCTTTAACTCCCAGACTTCCCAGGGCGGCCAGTATCTGGAGTACGGGCGCCAGCCGCTGTTCCTGAACCTGGGGGGCGGCACGCAAATCTGGCGGGGCCTGGATATGGGCCTGTCCGCACGGATCACCCTGCATTCCAAGGCCGAGCTGGTGGCCACTTCCACGCTGGGTGGCGAAACCAGTTACGAGACCCTGAACGTATCCGCCAAGCCGTCCATTCGACCGATTTTCGGCATGAACATGGATTTTGGCGAGAGCTTCTGTGGTGACGAGCAATCCTGCTGGATGAATGGCCTGGAAGCGGCCTTCAGTTACCGGGGCTACTCCAACACCAACACCACGGTGGACTCCACCATAACCATTCCGGGCACGGTGCTGGACCCGGGCATTAATCTGGCGATTACTACCATTGATTCCTATCAGCCGAATATTTACGCCGCCGGTCTGGCCTATGGCCGGGATCGCTGGCGTGTTGGGGTAACATTCGAGATGCAGGAATGGTCGAACCTGGAAGAGGAGCTGGAAAGCGACACCATCAAGGACCAGGCGGTCAATGCCTCCGGTCCCGACCAGCTCAAATTCAAGGATATCGTGGTGCCCCGTATCGGTGGCGAATTCCACATCAACGATACTTACAAGGTAACCGGTGGTCTGGCGTTCAGTGAATCGCCGCTGGATTCCGACGGTTCCCTGGAAGTGAACTACCTGGATACCGACAAGATGATTGTCGGCCTGGGCCTGACCGCACAGTACAAGTCCGTCCCCGTACTGGCGTACCCCGTACGCTTTGATCTGGCCTATCAGTACCAGCAGCTGGAAGCTCGAGAGTTCGACCTCTACGACGAGCGCGCGCCGTCCTACCCCGACCCCTATGAAACGGTGGAAGCCGAAGGTGATGTGCATGTCTTCACCGGTTCCATCACGCTGAAATTCTAGGAGGCATGGCCATGAAATACAGACACTTATGGTTGGCCGTTTCCACTGCTGCACTGGTCGCCTGTGGTGGCGAAGCCGGTGACGATCCGGCCTTTGACAACTGGCAGACCGGGGAGGTGTATTACAGCTTCCCCTATGACGGCCAGCAGAACCTGTCCCCGAAAACGCCGCTGGTACTGCGTTTTTCCCACGCGGTGACCGTGGACAACAGCAATCTCACCCTGCTGGAGTGCCCGGCGTCCGGAAGCGATTGCCCCGATACCGGTGACAACCAGGTCGCCCTGGGTGAGCCGCAGAGCCTGGATGGTGGCAAGGGCGTCACCGTCCAGCCCGCGTCCCCGCTGCAGGCCAGCACCCATTACCGCCTGGTGATCAGCGGGATCGAAACCTCCAACGGCAGCCCGGTCTTTCCCGACGGCGGCCTGGACTTTGTTACCCGCCTGGATGCGGACGGCCCCCTGTCCGCACGCATGAGCAGCCCGGATCTGGCCATCAGCCAGATCATCCCGGACGGCGACGCCCTGCCGTTCATGGATTTCTCCACCCTGCGGCTGCAGTTCAACCAGATCCTGGATGCCGACACCCTCACCTACGGGGATACCGATGGCGGTGCCAGTGTGGAGCTGGAAGGCAGCGACGGTACCGTGCCGGCCAGCCTGCTGGTGAAAGGCAATGCCGTCACCATCGATCCGGTGGATGACTTGTCCCCCGGGCAGTCCTACACCCTCAAAGTCACCTCGTCGGTGCGTGGTGTGAATCAGGCACAGCTAACCGGAGGCTTCGAGCGAAGCTGGACCGCCGGCAATTCCGAGCCCCGCGCCACCCTGGTCCAGGAAGTGGTCAAGGCCAGCGAACGGCCGGACGATCCCTGTAATGACCCGAGCGCGCTGGTGGCCAAACTCACCGGTGCCGCCATGAACTGCGTGCCCATCCAGTCCACCCTGCTGGGGGACAAGGATGCCACCCTGCAGTCCGGCGATGTCTATGCCGAGCTGGCGCATCTGCCCAACTACCCGGACGTCTCACCGCTGCGTATTCCCCGCAGCAGCCTGCTTACCGGCACCAATGTGGTCGTGAAAGTGGCCGGTGAAGTGGCAGCGGGCATCGAGACCGGCGCCATTACGGTGACCTTCCTGTCCGATGCCTCCGGCTATCTGCTACCCAACCCCTACAGCGATGCCCACGAAGCGCCCAAGCAGGTGAAGCTGTACATGGATGTGTCCATGACCGCGGAAAACCCGGAAGCCAACGGCGCCCTCAGCCAGACTCTCATGCATGTGGAGCTCAACGGCATGGCGCTGGTCAAGGACGGCCGCATGGAGATCGATGCGGTGGGTATCGTGGAGCCAAAAGTTCTTGGCCAGGAAACCGCCTTCGGCCTGCTCAGCTTCCACATGAAGTCCTACGCAGATCAGGAAACCGCTCCGCAGCCGATCCCGGACATGACGGCGCCGACCCTGCAATCCATGGTGCCGGCGGTGAACGACAATGGGGTGGCCGACAAGGCACGCCCCGGTGATGCCATCATCCTCAACTTCAGTGAACCCCTGGACCCGGCGACCCTGAAGCAGAGTGGGGCAGTGGTGCTGACCCAGGCGGGTGTCGACCAGCCGTTCCAGTGGGAACTGGATGGCGCCACCCTGGTGTTGCGTCCGGAGGCCCCGCTGGCCATGGGCGGGGACTACCAGGTCGCGGTTGGCAGTGGTGTCACCGACCTGGCGGGCAACCCTGTGGTTGCCATCAACGAAAACTTCCAGATGCCGACCGTGGTGGGTGACACCCCGCCGCCGATTGCGCTGACTACCTACCCGGGTTTTCCCTGTGCCAGTGACAAGGCGCATTGGGAAATTGAAGAAGGTAACCACGGTTTCTGTCAGGGTGGCAAAACCGAAGATGATCGCAATCCCGTGCCGCTTATGCCGGCTGATCGGGCTATCCGCGTGAATTTCTCCCAGGACATTGATCCGGATTCCGTGGTGTTCGAAAACAGCACCGCCTGTGACGTGGGCAGCTTCCGCGTGGAGAAGGTGGAAGTCGATCCCGGTACTGGCAAACCGCAGTACATTGATGATGGCGGCACCCGGAAATACAACTGTGCCGAAGGGGTGCAGGGGCAGTTGGACGTAGGCGCCAGGAGCCTCACGTTTACCCCGGCGGAACCCTGGGAAGAGGGTGTCTATTATCGCTACATCCTGATGAGCGTGAATGGCACCGGTGCCCAGCAGCCTGATGACTGCTCCAGTGGCGAGGCGATCTGTTCCACCAACGGTAAACGCCTGCAAACGGCTGTGCTGCGTGCGCCGGATGCCGATATGGGCGGCCCGAACATGCATCTGCACTTTATCGGCGCGGCGCCAACGCAAACGGTGTTCCAGCCGCTCAAGAACCTGCCCACGGCGGATCTGAATGGCAATGGCCACTTTGATGCCGGTGAGCCGGGTTATGATGGCGGAGAGCCTGGCGCCAATACCACCGCGCTGATCATTGATAAGAGCAAGGGTGATAACGGCAGTGAGGGAGGCCTCACTGACCCGTCACTGATCTGTGATCTGCCCGAACAGTGTGGCATTCATGTGGTCGGCGGACTGGACTCCGAAGTCATGGGAAGCACGGTCTATGATGACCCGGCTACACCGGAAGAAGAGGCGTGGCCAGCGGTGAGGATCGGGCTGTATCCCACCATGATCCAGGCATCGTCGGTGACCTTGAAGGTGAAGATTCTCGGCTTGATCGATGAAGAGACACCCACCGAAACCCAGTACATGCGCATGCGCTATCACTGTGTGTCCTGGCCGGAAGACGCAGAAAACTACTGCGGGAAAACCAACCCGGATGGCAGCTATGTCTACGATGAGTGGGAACGGCAGGGCCTGATTCCGGGCTGGATCGTCGAGACCCCGGAAGGGCCGGAGTTCCGTGCGGATGTGGACCTGTATCTGGATGCGCCCTATATGCATATCACCCTGGATGGCAGTCACAACCAGCACAGTTATCCGCTCACCATGAACCTGTCGGGCCCGGTGACATTCCTGCCGGACGGACGCATGGTCATTGAGCAGATCAACGCCAATGACATTGCCGTGGACGTGAACCTGTCGGTACTGTTCCTGAACCCGAAAATCTACCTGAAGATTCCGGTAGGTGGCGTCAAGCTCCAGTACCTGGGCGAGCCCATCAAGAAATAGCCGCTACGGCGTAGCATTAAAGCCGGCCTTCGGGCCGGTTTTTTTATGATTCATCACCAACCGGAATGGCAGCTACCCTTGCTGCCACCGGGGCGACGCTTGCCCGTGGGAGCGGTCGTTCGATCGCGCTAACGCGTCCGGGGGCAAAGAACATGGTGGCATTACCCAGCCATATCACGAACAGGAAAAGTGCTAACCCGCCCCACAGGACGCCGACGATGGCTATTGCCCGCAACGGCGCGATGCCCCCTTCTTAACCTTATGCCCGTTCCGATAGCCAGGACCGATCGCTCATAAAGTGAACATATTTCACCCATACCGAACCGCAACCGGCGGTTAACACTTCGTCACACTTGCCCCCTCCTCGCGTACTTTTCTCAACCATTCCCAACCTTTTCGCAACGGCTGTGGCCCCGGTGTTTTGTTTTACTTATTGCATATACACAGGGGGGAATAGGCGTTGGCTGCATAGCCAGGACACGCTGTTCTCCTGTCGCCTGAGACGCTGTTTGGCAGGCGAGAAGTCGAATAACAAACGCCGGAGATGCGCTATGACCATGAAAACCTTGTCCCGCTGGGGCGGTGCCGCCCTTGCTGCCGTTACGATATCGAGTCCTGCCTTTGCCGCCATGGGCAACACGGCCAGCACCTATGGTTTGTTACCCACCGATGTGGGTACCGCCCAGGCCCTGTCCCTGTTCAACACCCAGGCATCGGCGCTCTACTACAACCCGGCCTACCTGACCCAGGACCCGCGCGGCGAGCTGTCAGTAGGCCTGCTGCATGGCGAGCATGAACTGCGCGCCGTCAGCCAGGGAAATCCCACCGGGGGTGGTGCGGCCGTGGTCCGTGATGGTGATGTGCTCAACGACACCGACAGCCAGCAACAGGTGATCGCCCTGAAGACCGACCTCACCGATCTCACCAAGATGGAACATCCCATCTACTTCGCCATCATTGCCGGGGTGGAAAAATACGGCGAGGAAATGCTGGCGTTCAATTCCAAGAACTCCCTGGAAGGGCAGTTCTTCAACTACGACCGCCAGCCGCTGTTCCTGAACCTGGGTGGCGGCCTGGAACTGGCCAACGGCATTACCACCGGCGCTTCCGCCCATATTTCCCTGCGCTCGGAAGCCACCCTGATTGCCAGCGCCGACCTGTCCGGCACCACGCAATACGAAGAGCTGAGCGTGACCGCGAAACCGGTGATTCGCCCGGTGCTGTCCATGAACTTCGAATGGGATGAAGTGTTCTGCGGCAAGGAAGACTGCGGCATCTGGACTGGCCTGGAAACCGCCTTCGCCTTCCGTGGCCACACCGAAGCACGCACCGCCGTGGAGTCCAACCTGACTATCCCCGGTACTGTGGTCGATCCGGGCATTACCGTGCTGATCGACACCATTGATTCCTACCAGCCGGACATCTGGAGTGCCGGTGTGCTGTATCACTTCTCCGACAACTTCCGCGCCGCGATCACCGTGGAGCAGCAGAACTGGGAAGACCTGGAAGACGAACTGGCCCGTGACACCGTGAAAGACCAGGCCATGGCCCAGTTCAAGGATATCGTGGTGCCGCGCATCGGCGCCGAATGGACCGTCAACGAGCACATCATCCTGTCCGCTGGCGCGGCCTACCAGGAAAGCCCCCTGGAAAGCATCCAGACCCCGGACGTGAACTACCTGGACAGCGACAAAATGATTTTCGGTGTCGGCAGTTCCCTGATCATCCCCAACCCGCCGATTCTCGCCTATCCGCTGCGCATGGACTTCGGTTACCAGTACCAGCAGCTGGAAGAGCGGGATTTCGAACTCACCACCACCCGCCCGGGCGTGGCCAACCCCTACGAAGTCGTGACCGCCGACGGTGATGTGCATGTCTTCTCCGGGTCCATCACGCTGAAGTTCTAACGGAGGTGCCCCATGAAAAAGAACAATATTGCCCTCACCGCACTGGCTGCCGCCCTGGTAGCCGGCTGCGGCGGCAGCGACGACAGCGTCAGCTTCAATACGCCCACATTCAACCCGCGCAACCTGCACTACACCTACCCGCTGGATAACCAGCAACAGGTGGCGCCGCGGGCCATCGTGGCCCTGCAGTTCAGCCACGAAGTGAATGCCGACGCCGACAACTTCCTCTTCACCGGCCCGGATGGCGAGGACGTGCCTTTCACCCTCACCCGCGTGGCCGATGGCCATGGCGTGGTGCTGACCCCGGACGATGCGCTGGCCCCGGCCTCCGACTACAAGGTGGTCATGGATGGCGTGACCGTGCTGGGGGAAACCACCACCTTCAAGGACGGCACCCTCAACTTCACCACCCGGGCAGCGCTGGAAGGCCCGCTGGACACCCAGAAGACCGCCGATACCTTTGAAGTGGAATCCCTGTTCCCGGACGACAACCAGTTCGAGAGCATGGATTTCTCGTCTTTCCGTCTGCGTACAACCCAGCCCATCGACAAGTCATCCGCGGTTTATGGCGAGACAGTGAGCCTGACCCGGAATGGTGAACTGGTCCCGGCCCTGTTGCTGGTTGGTCGCACAGCAATCACGGTGGATCCCGAAGAAGACATGACGCCGGGCCAAAGCTATGAGCTGAGCGTTAACGGACTGAAAAGTGAATTTGGTGATGAGATCGCCGCATTCAGTCATACCACCGTCCCGCAGGACACCACTTCCCCTACCACGGGTGAACGGGCCGTGCTGGTGACCAATGCACCGCCAGCGGATGATTCGCTGGGCTGTCTGGATGACGGGGTGCGCCTGTCCGAACTGACGGGCCAGCCGATCAACTGTGTGCCGGTAATCGGCACGCTGCTACAAGACAAGACCGTGTCCAAGCAGTCTGGTGATGTCTATGCCGAACTGGCTTTCACACCGAACTTTCCGGAAGTCACCCCGCTGCGGGTCAAGCGCGGCGGTATTCTCAAGGGGGATGCCCTGGAAGTATTCATCGGCGGTGAAGTGCCGGTGGGCTTTGACTCCGGTGAGGTGACGGTACAGGTCATCTCCGATGCGACCGGCTATCTTTTCCCCAACCCCAATGCGGAAAGCGATGACGCCCCCAAGAAGCTGCGTCTGTTCATGGACATTGCCACCTCCACGGCGGATGCGCGTGCCAATGGTGCCTTTACCCAGAACATCCTGCACCTGGAGCTGGTCGGCACGGGGCTGATCGAAGACGGTCAGCTCAACACCGATGCCATCACCGTGGTGGAGCCCCGGGTACTGGGTGTGGAAAACAGCTACGGCGTACTGAGCTTCCGAATGGAGTCCTATCAGGACCAGGAAACCGCTCCCTTGCAACCGGTGGATGCGGAGAACCCCTTCGTGCCGGTCATGGAAGGTGATAATGGTCAGGAACTGTCCTGGCAGCCGGGTAATGTGGCTGACCGGATGGAACCCGGCGAGCCCATTATCGTGCACTTCAACGAAGCGCTGGACCCGCAAAGCATCGTTGCCGGCGAGTCGCTGATGCTGACCAAGGGCGGCATGGACGAACCCTTTAGCTGGGAACTGAGCGGCAACGCCCTGGTCATCACCCCGGATACCCCGGTGGAATATGGCGTGGAATATGTCGTCACCACCACCCCGGCCATTACCGATCTGGCCGGCAATGCCTTGCAAATGCTCGATAGCCTGGAAGGTGACAACTCGCTGAGCTTCACCCTGCCGGAGTATGTGCAAGAGGATGGCGGTGAAGATGTCCGCCGCGGTCCCTTTGCGTCCACCGTCTACCCGGGCTTCCCCTGCGCCAGCAGCGAGGCCAGTCAGGCCGAGATCGATGCCGGCACCCAGGGCGTGTGCCTGTCCTCCAGCCCGGAAGCCGACCAGGTGGTGATTGACCAACTGCCCATCGTGGGCATGCCGGCCAACCGGGCCATCAAGGTGCGCTTCTCCCAGAACATGGACCCGGCCACCATCACCCTTGGCGACACCGTTCTGGTACAGAAGGACGATGGCGGTAACTGGGTGGATGTGGACGGTGAACTGACCACCGACACCCGGGCACTGACCTTTACGCCCAACACCGCCTGGGAAGAGGGCGCCCTCTACCGCTATGTACTGGCGGGCAATGGTGGCGGCACGGGCTGTGATGCCGGTATCTGCTCCGCCGACGGCCTGCCGCTGCAGACCGCGCCGCTGCTCGGGGGTGGCCTGAAGGATGGTGGCCCGGACATGGAAATCCTGTTCCGCGGCGAAGCAGCCTCCCACACCATTTTCCAGGAACTGGCCAACCTGCCCAGCGCCGATGTGAACAACAACTTCCAGATCGACACCGACGAGCCGGTCCTCACCGGTGACACCCTGGACCCGGCGGACACCCCCGCCAATGCCACCTTCATCGTCCCCCGTGGCGACGGTGGCGAAGGGCTGGTGGCCTACGCCAACACCGGCTGTGGTTTTGACAACCCGGCCACCGGCGAGCCCACCCAGTGTGACAGCGACAAGATCATGTACGTGACGGGCCTGCTGAACACGGAAATCCTGGACTTCGACCCGGAAAACCAGGGCATGCCCGTGGTGATCTATCCCACCACCGTGGCGCTGACCAACCTGGATGCCACCGCTGTCATCGGCCTGAACCTCACCGACGGCGGCACCATCGGCAGCATTCCGGTGGTCGGCGACATTGCCGGCCCGATCCTGGACGGCCTGCTGGATGCCACCGGCCTCACCGACCTGCTCGAGGCGGTCAACCTGGACAACATCGGCCTGGCGCCGGTGCCCACCGCCACGGGGCCCAACATCATGCGGGTGCGTTACGAGCCGGCCAACCCGGAGGACCCGGACAGCCCGCGCAGCGTGCCGCCGGTCGGCTATATCGTGGATACCCCGGACGGCCTGGTCTTCCGCATCCAGTTCGACCTGCTGTTCGACGCGCCGGCGCTGAGCCTGCCGCTGGGCCTGGAGCACAACGTGAAGAGTCTGCCCATCGACAACGTGACCCTGGAAGGGCCGCTGGACTTCCTGCCCGACGGGCGCCTGTTCATCGGCCTGCAGAACCAGGAAGTGCTGGATGTGGACCTGGAAATCACCCTGGCCGGCTTCGAAGGCGGCAAGGTGACCCTGCAGATCCCGCCCGGTGGCATCAACCTGAGCTACCAGAGCGCGTCCATCCAGAAATAACGCTCTACCTCAATCCCTTCCCCGCCCCGGCTCAGCCGGGGCTTTTTTTGGGGATTCATTGCGGATTAGCGGGAAAGCACATTCAATATCGTCATGCCGGACTGGATCCGGCACCTCCCTACGTTGGCAGGGCGCTGAATACAGGCTTCGGGACACGGATGGAGATGTGGTATCAAGTCCGGCATGACAACATATCGATTTGTCTTGAACGCGCCTTCCCGCTAATCCGCGATGAGCCTTGTTTGCGCCGCCTGGCAGGCAGGGCGGGGCATGGTCCGCCGCACCCCGTCACCTCCCGCCCCCCGAAAATCCGCCCTGTCCATGCCGCCAGCCTATGCCCTCCGGCCCCGGGTCGATATAATTCCCCCTCATTCAGTAAGTGGTGTAGCTATGGGTCATCGCACAGCTTTGTACGACGCACACCTTGCCGCCGGCGGCAAGATGGTGGATTTCGGCGGCTGGGACATGCCGATCAACTACGGCTCCCAGATCGAGGAGCACCATGCGGTGCGGCAAAAAGCCGGCGTCTTTGATGTGTCCCACATGACCGTGGTGGAAATCGCCGGTGCCGGTGCCCGCGATTACCTGCGTCACCTGCTGGCCAACGACGTGGACCGCATCGACCCCGGCCGGGCCCTCTATACCGGCATGCTCAACGACCGTGGCGGCATCATCGACGACCTGATCGTCTACAAACGCGACAATAGCTATCGGCTGGTGGTAAATTGCGCCACCCGCGAAACCGACCTGGCCTGGATGGAAAGCCATGCCGGCGGCTTCGCCGTGGATATCAGCGAGCGCGCCGAGCTGGCCATGCTGGCCGTACAGGGCCCCGAAGCCCGCAACATTGTGGCGGGCCTGCTCGGCGGTGCCCGCGCGGATGCCGTGCAGTCGCTCAAGGTATTCGCCTTCGCCGAAGACGGCGACTGGATGATTGCCCGCACCGGCTACACCGGCGAAGACGGTGTGGAAATCATGCTGCCCGGCCCGGATGCAGTGAAGCTCTGGGGTCAGCTACTGGAGGTCGGCGTGGCCCCCACTGGCCTGGGCGCGCGCGACACCCTGCGCCTGGAGGCCGGCCTGAACCTGTACGGCAACGACATGGACCAGGAAATCACCCCCTGGGAAGCCAACATGGGCTGGACCGTGGAGCTCAACGACCGGGACTTCATCGGCCGCCAGCCGCTGATCAACCAGCAGCACAATGGCCATAGAGAACTGGTGGGGCTGATTCTGGAAGGCAAGGGCGTCCTGCGCGCCCACCAGACCGTATTGATGCCCAACGGCGAGGAAGGCGAGATTACCAGCGGCACCTTCTCGCCCACCCTGGGCAAATCCATTGCCCTGGCCCGGCTGCCCGCCGGTGCCACCGGCAAGGTGGACGTGGAAATCCGCAACAAACGCCAGCCGGCCCAGGTGGTCAGGCCGCCGTTCGTACGCAACGGCAAGGCAGTTTATAAGGAAGTTTGACCCGGCGGTTTGTCCGCTGCTGTGGGAGCTTGCCGCCACGCTCCCACAGAACGAAGAGACAATCATTATCCAGCGTGCATGCGTGAAGCGTGCCGCGTGCAAGCGACTCTTGAGGAGAAAACAATGAGCGAGATCCCCGCCGAGCTGCGCTATGCCAGCAGCCACGAATGGGCCAAAAACGAAGATGGCACCGTCACCGTGGGCATCACCGACCACGCCCAGGACGCCATGGGCGACCTGGTCTATGTGGAACTGCCGGAAGTGGGCCTGGTCGTCGCCGCCGGTGACGAAGCCGGTGTTGTGGAATCCGTCAAAGCCGCCTCCGACATCTACGCCCCGGTCTCCGGCGAAGTCGTGGAAGTCAACGAAGCGCTGGAAGACGAACCGGAACTGGTCAACAACGCCCCCTACGAGGGCGGCTGGCTGTTCAAGATCAAACTGAGCGAAGAAACCGATCTGGACAACCTGCTCACCGCCGACCAGTACCAGGCACAGATCGACAGCGAATAACGGCATCACCGTTATTCGCAGCGACAAGCTGCAAGCCACAAGCTGCAAATCAAACCCCAAAACCGGTTTTCCTTGTAGCTTGAAGCTTGCCGCTTGTAGCTAGTCTCCATCGCCAGTTAAGCGTTGTGGACTTAAAGCCAACACCCAACCTATCCAGGTATTACCAATGCCGTACATCCCCCATACCCCCGATGACGTGCGCGCCATGCTCGACGCCATCGGCGCCGACAGCATCGAAGACCTGTTCGATGAAATCCCCGCGCACCTGAAAGCCGCCGGTCGGCTCGACGCCCTGCCCGAAGGCCTCAGCGAGATGGAAGTCACCCGGCTGATGAACGAGCGTGCCGCCCAGGATGCCGGCGCGGTGAGCTTTATCGGCGCCGGTGCCTACCAGCACCACATCCCGGCGGCGGTATGGGAGATTGCCACCCGCGGTGAGTTCTACACCGCCTACACCCCCTATCAGGCGGAAGCCAGCCAGGGCACCCTGCAGGTGATCTACGAATTCCAGACCCTGATGACCCGGCTCACCGCCATGGACGTGAGTAACGCCTCCGTCTACGACGGCGCCTCCGGCCTGGCGGAAGCCGTGCTGATGAGCCTGCGCGCCAACCGCAAGAGCAAGTCCCGCAAGGTACTGGTGCCGGCGGCCCTGAACCCGCGCTACACCAGCGCCACCCGGGCCATCGTGGAAAACCAGGATGTGGCCCTGGAAACCGTGCCCTTCTGTCAGGAAAAAGGGCAGACTCTGATCGACGCCCTCAAGCAGCACGAAGGCGACGACTATGCGGCCCTGGTGATCAGCCAGCCCAACTACTTCGGCAGCCTGGAAGAAGTGGATGCCCTTACCGACTGGGCCCACGCCAACGGCATGCTGGTGATTGCGGTAGTGAACCCCACGGCCATGGCGCTGATTACCCCGCCCGGTGAATGGGGCGAAGACGGTGCCGATATCGTGGTTGGCGAAGGCCAGCCGCTGGGCGTGCCGCTGTCTTCCGGCGGCCCCTACTTCGGCTTCATGTGCTGCAAACAGAAATACGTGCGCCAGATGCCGGGCCGTATTATCGGCCGCACCGTGGACATGGAAGGCAAGCAGGGCTTTACCCTCGCCCTGCAGGCCCGCGAACAGCACATCCGCCGCTCCAAGGCCACCAGTAACATCTGTACCAACCAGGGGCTGGCCATGACCGCCGCCACCATCTACACCTCCCTGCTGGGACCGGACGGCCTCACCAACGTGGCCGCCCACTGCCACGCCAACACCCAGGCCCTGGCCGACAAGCTCACCGCCATCGACGGTGTGGAACGCGCCTTCACCGCCCCCACCTTCCACGAAGTGGTGCTCACCCTGCCCAAACCGGCGGGTGAGGTGCTGGCGGCCCTGGCCGAGAAAGACGTGCTGGGCGGCGTCAGCCTGGCCAACGATTACGCTATGGCTTCACCCAAGTTAGAGAATGCGATCCTGGTAAACGCCACCGAAGTCCACAGCGAAGGCGACCTTGACCTGTTTGCGGTAGCCCTGAAGGAGGTGCTGGCATGAGCGAGACCCAACTGATTTTCCAACTGTCGCACCCGGGCCGCAGCGCCACCTCCCAGGCGCCCAAAGCGCTGGGCGACGACAAGCTGTCAGCCATTCCCGCGCACCTGCGCCGCAAGGACAAGCCGGCCCTGCCGGAAGTCTCCGAAATGCAGGTGGTGCGTCACTACACCAACCTTTCGGCCAAGAACTTCGCCATCGACAAGCAGTTCTACCCGCTGGGCTCCTGCACCATGAAATACAACCCCCGTGGCGCCAACCGGGCCGCCATGCTGCCGGGTTTTCTCAACCGTCACCCGCTGGCGCCGGAAAGCCACAGCCAGGGCTTCCTCAGCTGCATGTTCGAGCTGCAAAACTTCCTCAAGGAAGTGACCGGCATGAAGGGCGTGTCTCTCGCCCCCATGGCCGGCGCCCAGGGCGAATTCGCCGGCGTCGCCATGATCCGTGCCTACCACGATGCCCGCGGTGACCAAGGCCGTACC
>JAKSCQ010000241.1 GCA_022360555.1 Pseudomonadales bacterium | reverse complement strand
GTTTGCCTGGGCCCGGCCCCGGCGCGGGACAGCTATCTGGTGATCGACAAGGTCATCGCCGCCGCCAAGGACACTGGCGCCGATGCCATTCACCCCGGTTACGGTTTTCTCTCCGAGAACACCGCCTTTGCCGCCGCCTGCGAAAAGGCCGGCATTATCTTTGTCGGCCCCAATGCCCGAGCCATCGAGGTCATGGGCGACAAGGCCGCCGCCCGGCAACTGATGGCCGACAGCGGTGTGCCAGTGCTACCCGGTTTCGATGAAGAAGGCGCCAGCGATGACGACCTGGTACGTGCCAGCGAGCAGGTGGGCTTTCCGTTGTTGATCAAGGCCGTGGCCGGGGGTGGCGGCAAGGGCATGCGCGTGGTCAACCAGGCCGGCGAATTCGCCGAAGCCTTGGCGGCAGCGCGACGGGAAGCCAGTGGCGCTTTCGGTGATGACCGGGTGCTGCTGGAACGCTACCTGCCCACCGCCCGCCATGTGGAAGTCCAGGTATTCGCCGACAATCACGGCAATGCCGTGCACCTTTTCGAGCGCGACTGTTCGGTACAGCGGCGTCACCAGAAAATCATCGAGGAAGCGCCGGCACCGGGACTGGATGATGCCACCCGCGATGCGTTCGGCGAGGCTGCGGTGCAGGCCGCCAGGGCCATCGACTATCGAGGCGCAGGAACGGTGGAGTTCCTCTACGCACCCGACGGCCAGTTCTACTTCATGGAAATGAACACCCGCTTGCAGGTCGAACACCCGGTGACGGAAATGATCACCGACGAAGACCTGGTGGCCTGGCAACTGGCGGTGGCCGCCGGCGAGCCACTGCCCAAGACCCAGCAGCAGATCGAACGCCATGGCCACGCCATGGAAGTGCGCCTGTATGCGGAAAACCCGGAACAGGGTTTCCTGCCCTCCTCCGGTCTGCTCGGCCATCTGCGCTGGCCCCATGAGGTAGCCCGGGTGGATGCCGGCTATGAAA
Organism: Pseudomonadales bacterium; assembly: GCA_022360555.1. Lineage (GTDB taxonomy): Bacteria > Pseudomonadota > Gammaproteobacteria > Pseudomonadales > Alcanivoracaceae > Alcanivorax. The sequence continues at coordinate 8,868 of JAKSCQ010000241.1, read as the reverse complement.
AAGGCGACCGGGTGGAAGACCATTACGACCCCATGATTGCCAAGCTGATCTGCCACGGCGCCAGCCGTAACGAGGCCCGCCAGAAACTGATCACCGCGCTGGAGACCCTGGAAATCAGTGGCATCCACCACAATGCCCCCTTCCTGCTCCGGGTGCTCAATGATGATGCCTTTGCCGGCGAGCAACTGGACACCCGGCTGCTGGAGCACCGCCCGCAACTGCTGGAAGCCACGCCCGTCTCCCCCGCGTTGCTGGCCCTGGCCGCCAGCCAGCTCGCCGCTGCCGGCCCGGCAGACGACTCGCCCTGGCAGCGCCTGCAGGGCTGGCGCCCGCTGGGTCGGCGTTTTCGGCAGACGCCGGTACAGATCGATGGCGAGCTGATCACCGTCCGCGAACAGGACGGCACCGCCACCGTGGGTGACAACCCGGCGCCGCTCACCGCGACGCTGACCGATCACACCATCAGCCTGCATTGGGGCCATGCCGGTCTGCGCGCCCGTTACGCCCGCCAGGATGACGACACCCTGCTGCTGTTCGTGGCCGGCCAGGCCCATGCCATTACCCTGAACCCCAGCCGGGAGAGTGCCCAGCACAGCAACGAAGCCGGCTTTGTCGCCCCCATGAGTGGCACCATCGTGGCACTGCATGTGTCACCCGGGGATACCGTTGCCCCCGGGGATGCGGTGATTACACTGGAAGCCATGAAGATGGAACACACCCTGCGCGCCACGGTTGCGGGAATGGTCCATGATTTTCATGTGGCGGCTGGTGACAGCGTCAGCGAGGGCACCTTGCTGGTGGAATTTGAAGAGACCGCTGACGCCTGATATTCGCGGTCGAACGACCGCTCCCACAAGGTAGGCATGCTCCCGTGGGAGCGGTCGTTCGACTGCGATAACCAACTTCATTGATACCCACCAGACACCAGGGAGAACACAATGTCCGCTCCGCTTTGGCAACCGGGTGAGTCACAACAGCACTGCCGACTGGCCCGCTTCTGGGAACAGGCCCGTGACAACAGCGGCCAGCCGCTGCCGGACTATAACGCCCTGCACACCTGGTCCGTGGAGCAACCGGAAGCCTTCTGGCAGCAGGTCTGGGATTTTTGCGGCATTCAGGGCGATGCCGGCGAGACCGTACTGACCCGCCGCGACCGGTTCCAGGATACCGCCTGGTTCCCCCAGGGCCGTCTCAACTACGCGGAGAACCTGCTGCACCGCAACGATACCCACCCGGCGTTGGTCAGCGTGTTGGAAGACGGCACCCGCGACGTGATCAGCTACGCCCAGCTACGGGTGGCCGCCGGCCAGGTGGCAGCTCAACTCAAGGCCGCCGGCATCGAACCCGGTGACCGGGTAGCCGGGTTCATGCCCAACCGCATCGAAACCGTCATCGCCGCCCTGGGCGCGGCCTGGATCGGCGCAGTCTGGTCGTCCTGCTCCCCGGATTTCGGAGTATCCGGCGTGCTGGACCGTTTCGGTCAGATCGAACCCAGGGTGCTGATTACCTGCGACGGCTACCACTACAACGGCAAATGGATCGATCTGGGCGAACGCATCGACGCCCTGCATGACGCCCTGACCCCGGAACTGCTGGTGGTGGTGCCCGGCAAGGGGGACAGCACCCGGGTACAGCGCGCCCTGATCTGGCACACCTGGCTGGAGAATGCCGGACCGGCACCGGATTTTCTTCGCCTGCCCTTCAACCATCCGCTGTTCATCCTCTATTCCTCCGGCACCACCGGCCAGCCCAAGTGCATTGTGCACGGTGCCGGCGGCACCCTGCTCCAGCAGACCAAGGAACTGCAGCTCCATGGTGATGTGGGCGCGGACGACACCCTGTTCTACTTCACCACCTGCGGCTGGATGATGTGGAATTGGCTGATCTGCGGCCTGCACACCGGCGCCAGCCTGGTGCTTTACGACGGCAATCCCGCCTATCCCAATACCGCCCGGCTGTTCGACCTTGTGGATGAGGAAGGCGTCACCCATTTCGGCACCAGTGCCAAGTTTGTCCAGGCGGTGGAAAAATCCGGTCTGGTCCCCCGCGACAGCCACAAGCTGACAACGCTGCGCACCCTGTTCTCCACCGGGTCCCCTCTGTTGCATGAAAGCTACGATTTTCTCTATCAGCAGGTGAAACCGGATCTGCTGGTCAGCTCCATTTCCGGCGGCACTGACATTATTTCCTGTTTTGCCCTGGGCAATCCTCTGCTGCCGGTCTATCGCGGTGAACTGCAATGTCTGGGCCTGGGCATGGATGTGGCCGTCTTTGATGACAATGGCAATCCATTGGCCGACAGCAAGGGCGAGCTGGTCTGCCGCCAGCCCTTTCCTTCCTGCCCGGTGCAGTTTTGGAACGACCCGGATGGCCGCCGTTTCCACAAGGCCTACTTTGCCCGTTTCAATGGTGTCTGGGCCCACGGGGATTACGCCGAACAGGTACCCCATGATCACCATGTCGGCCTGATCATCCATGGCCGCTCCGATGCGGTGCTCAACCCCGGCGGAGTACGCATCGGCACGGCGGAGATCTATCGCCAGGTGGAAACCCTGACGGACATTCGCGAGGCCATCGTGGTCGGCCAGGAATGGCAGGGAGACGTGCGTGTGGTGCTGTTTGTGGTGCTCACCGACGGCGCCAGCCTGGATGACGACCTCAAGGCCCGTATCCGCAAGGCCATTCGCGAGGGAGCCAGCCCCCGCCATGTACCCGCCGTCATTGCCGAGGTGCCGGAAATCCCCCGTACGGTCAGCGGTAAAATTGTCGAGCTGGCGGTGCGCGAAGTGATCCATGGCCGGGAAGTGACCAACCGCAACGCCCTGGCCAACCCCCAGGCCCTGGCCCATTTCGCCAACCGCCCTGAGCTTGGAGACTGACCGTTCGGTAGCCGGGTCATTGACGGCCCGGCACAAAGGCGCATCATGGAACGGACTGTACCGACGCTGTGATGTAAACCATGAAGAATAATAAACGGTTACGGCCGCTTGCCCGTGTGCTCTGTGCTGCGCTGGCCATCCTCCCTGCCACGTTGCAGGCACAGATCATCACTCTCACCGGTGAGGATTTCGAGTCCCTGCTCGGTCGCCAGACGGCGCTCTATTCCTTCTTCAGCATGCAGGACGGTCAACTCAGTCCGGTGCCCCATCAGTGGGTGGACTGGTCTGAACAGGGCTTTCCCTATTTCGCCGAGGATGACAGCACCACTGTCGTAGGCGACCCCCGTCGTATTGATCGGGAAGACCGCTTGCTGCTTCGCCTGGAAGATGGCGGCCCCAAACTGGATGGCCAGGTCACCGAACAGGTTGCCGCCGAATTGACCGTGACACTGGGTGGCGAGACCCGTTATTTCTATCTGGTCAAGAACGCCTACCTGCAAAGTACCGACCGCTATGTGCAGTTTGATCCGAACACCATGACGATCAAGAGTACCGATTACGCCCTGACCATGGCGGACCAGAACCTGTTCAAGTGGAACGACTTCTACTTCCGTGGCTTTGAAGGGGAAAATGGCAAACGGCAAAGCATTCTGGATACACTCAAATTACGGCTCAGTGCCGGTGTATTCGGTGAAAACAACCGCGTCACCCTGAACAACAACAATCTGGACCCGAAGATCAAACAGGTGGTTCGGGGGCCGCTGGCCGCCATGGTCTATGCCTCCACCTCGGTGAAAGTAGCCCGGGTGCCCGTGCTGAAAATTCACAATTATTTTCTGGTCATGCCCCAGCAGGTGGAAATTCACAGCCGCTTTACCCTGCCCGGTATCGCCAACACCGTGCTGGCCCGCCCGGCACTGGATATCTCGCTGGACGGCAACGGCCTCTACGGCAGCAAGCTGGTCACAAGCTGGACCGGTAACCATGTGGCCATCACCGACGGTACGCTTTCCGAATCGGAAAAGGCCATGCAGGACATGCCCCTGGAAGGGGTGAACTGGCTGTGGTTCGGCACCGGACGCGGCTTCGACTTGCTCGCCCAGCTGGATTTCGTCAAGGGCTTTGATACCCCGGTAAGCCTGCTCTACCAGGACGATGCCACACTGGAAAACGAACCGGAACGGTTTCCCGGCCAACTTCCCAATGTGGGCTTTTCCCTCGACGACATCCCCTTCGGCAAGGAATTCTATTTCATCACCCGACTCTACTACAGCAAGGACAGCCAGGGTCTGCCGCCCGGAAAATATGCCGAGAATCAGTTGGGAACACCGCAAGTCACACTGACACTGGATCAATAATTTTTCCGTTATCTTGCTGTCACTCCCCTCTTGTCATCAACAAAGCGGGCTTTGTAGAGTGAAAGGACGTCCGGTCAGGGGTTCATTCATGCAGGCACTGTGTCCCGGTACGCAGCAGCAATACCTTCTCCGGGGCATCACCCTTGCCTGGCTGACGGCATTACTCCTGCTGGCTCTGCCCACGACGGCCCGCTCGGAGGCTAGTGGGGACGATACCTGTACCCTCCTCTACGATCAGGATGACCCGGCCCTGTTCGATTTCGTGAACACCCGCCAGAAGGTGGATTTCAGCCAGTACCAGGGAATGACGATTGGCGACATTCATTACGCCGTACTCCCAATCTTCAACGAAAAGGATCCCGCCGAGGACAACTGGCTGTACCGGCTGGCCAACCTGCTGCATATCGATACCCGGGACACCACCCTGCGCAAACAGATGATTCTGGCCCGTGGCAAGCCCCTGGATCGCGACCACGTCAGGGAAAACGAGCGGCTGCTGCGGGCCAACGAGTATCTGGTCGATGCCATGATCCTGCCCCACCGGGTCTGTGCGGACCAGATCGATCTGCTGGTGGTGGTACGGGATGTCTGGACCTTTTCCCCGTCGGCATCGGCAAGCCGTTCCGGCGGCGATGACAGCACCAGCGGCGGTATCACCGAAACCAACCTGCTGGGTACCGGCCAGCGGATTTCCGCCGGCTACTTTGACGATGCCGACCGCAGCGGGCACTTCTTCAGTTACCGCAATCCCCTACTGCCCGGTCGCGTGCAGCTGAACCTGAGCTACACCAATGCTACCGATGGCGACTCCGTCTCCGGTGGCCTGGTTCGCCCTTTCTATCAACTGGACAGTCGCTGGTCCGGCGGGGTGACCATCCAGCGCGACAGCCTGCTCAAACGTATCGAAGTTAACGACGAGACCGTCAACCGTTACCGTCTGGATGACAACCGTTACGAAGCTTTTGTCGGCTGGTCCCCCGGCGTCAGGGACCAGGCTATCAACCGCTGGCGGCTGGGCATTGCTGATGAAGAGGAACGCTTCGGTGCCGTTGCACAAACCACATCGCTACCCGACGATGAACGCCGTGTTTATCCCTGGTTATCGTGGGAATATCAGGAAAACCGTCACCTGGTGGCCTCCAACCTGAACCGCGCGGAGCGCCAGGAAGACATCCGCCTGGGCTGGTACCACTTCCTGCGCCTGGGCTACGCCACCGAGGCCATGGGCAGCAACACTGACTCCCTACTCTTCAGCGCCAGTACCAGCAACACCCGCTTCCTCCATGCGCAGCACCTGATCCGCACCGGCATGTACACCAATGGCCGGCATGAAGAAGGCGATTTCATCAGCACTTTCTATGGGGCGAACCTGGACTATTACTATTTCCTCAACCACAACAACCGCTGGTTTGCCCGGCTGGACCTGGATGCCGGCAGCAACCTGCGCCAGGACGAGGAGTTAACCATCGGCGGCAACGATAACCTGCGTGGCTATCCCAGCGATTATCAGCGTGGTGACCGGCGTTGGGTGTTTTCCGTGGAACGGCGGCGCTTCACCAACTGGCAGATATTCAACCTGGCCTATGTGGGTGGGGCCGTCTACGTGGATGCGGGCCAGGCCTGGATACATGGCCAGGCGCGAGGCAGCACCCTGGCCAATGCCGGGCTGGGGCTGCGGTTAAGCCCCAGCAAATTCCGCGTTGACCGAGTGCTGCACCTGGATGTGGCGGCACCGTTGGTGGACCAGGATCAAGTGGATGACGTTCAGTTCATCGTTTCGGGGAAAGTGGATTTCTAGAAAACCTGTCACCAGGCGCGAGGTTCCGGGAAGCCCGGCATCTCGCTCCTGGTAACGGGTAAAGATGTCGCTCAGCCCAAACCATTATTGAGACGGTGGTACACCCTGTCCTTCAGCCGGATTCTTTCTTTTTTCAGTCGCTCCATGTCCAAATCGGCAATCGGGCTCTCGCGCATTTCCAGGCCCCGAATCTGCTTGTCCAGCTTGTCGTGTTCATCCACCAGGGCCCTGAAATCGGGATCACTGCTGGCCAGTTCGTTAATTTTCTGGTGAAAATCCGGAAATTCGTGATAAATACTGTGGTTTTCTCCCAACATGTACGCTTCTCCTTTGCGGTAACGTTGAGTCACCCTTGAGGGTTAGCCGGGCGGCTAACCTGAATATTTCACCAAAGCGTTCCCTGAGGATCGCCGGGGCCGAGGCTCTGACAGAAGGCGCAAACGCCTACCTGCATACTACCTTCACACCCGCCATGCAACCAAGGTAGCTACAACAAGCAGGCTGTAAACAGCGTCTAACAGGCCCCTTGGTGAAAAATCCAGACAGGTCTGTGATTACAAGCAACACCTTACTTTATGACACAAAAAACTGCGCCTCTGTTCCTATACGACATTAAATCACCACAATTACTGATTAGATTCAATCGCGTGGCCTCGTAAGATGAAAACAGGCATGAAACTACGTTGTCGCCGGGCAGCTCGGTGGTAGTCGGTAAACCCACTCGGCACAATGGAGGTGTGCAATGGCCTTACCGCAGTTAATTACCCGTGATCACATTCAGGCCGGCCTGGTCATTGCCGGAGAACACTCCCAGCAGCCGGATGCCGGCCTGCTGGGACCGGGGTCCGTATGCTGGCAACTGATGCGCGAGAACCTGGTAACACTGGCGCAGGGGCGTATCGTTTTGCTGTCTCTGGCAGACAGTCGCCTCTCACAGCTTTTTGCGAGTTCCCACGATGTGGTGCAACGAATGCACCACACCCAGGTCTTCATGCTCAAACTGGTTTTCGGTAATCAGGACCAGGCTTTGCTGACACTGGATAGTCCGCACCTGCGGCGCAAGACCCTGTTTGATGTGGAAGACAGTGGCACCCTGCTTTACGCCCTGACCGCCTGGGTCGACTCCTGCCTGATGCTCTATCAGGAAGTGATCGAACCGCTCAATACGGCCCTGCAGGAACGGCTCTTCGAGGAAACCATGCTGATTGCCCAGGTCCTGGGTATTGCGCAACAGCGGCTGCCGGAGCACTGGCATGCGCATCGACGCTGGTGGGAACGCCGACTCAGCCATAACGGGCCGATCAGTGATCGTCGCCGCCAGCTTGGCCATCACCTGATTCGTGAACAGGGCTACCCCGGGCGTCTGCCCTATGGCGATTACCTGCCCCTGGCCAGTTTCCAGGTTCCGGAACACCTGCGGCAGATGTTCCGCTTGCCCCAGGCCGACCTGGACGCCCACCGCCTCTATCAACGCCAGACCCGCAAGCTGATGGACATTACCCGCCACCTGCCCATGCGGCTGCGTTACCAGCCGGCCTACCATGAAGCCAGCCAGCGCCTTAGTGGCCGTGCCCGAGCCGACCTGGCCACCCGGCTGCTCAACCGCTGGTGGACCGGACAAAGCGATCTGGTCAATAGCGGCTGGTCCATCCCGAAAGTGGACCGGCTCCCCAGCGTGAGTTATTGAAGCGCAGGCTGCCTCACGCAACACACGGCTACTAGCCGTTGGAGCTTTGCTCGCAAAGCGAAGGGTTCAGTAGGCAATACGCCTGATCCAACCTTCGCTTTGCAAGCAAAGCTCCAACAGAGACGTTGTGTTGTCTGCTGTCTATTTAAGGTTCATCGCGGATTAGAGGGAAAAGGTACAGAGTCTGAGGTCGGACGTCAGAAGTCTGACGCAGCAAGCGGCAAATCTGCAGGCTCTGAATCGAATCAATGGTCCTGGAGAAACACCGTCACTTTGGGGTTAAGGGACTTGTCGCTTTTCTGAGGCTCCCCTGACACCCATGATCTGCGCCGAAAGCCTTGAAAGCAGACCGGTTTTGTTTTTGGGCGTCAGACGTCCGACCTCAGACGTCCGACCGCTTAAAGGCGCGATGAACCCTATTTAAACCCGCGGTGTTCTTTGATCATGTCGTAGGCCTTGCTGATTTCGGCGGTTTTTTCCGTGGCCATGCGGATCATTTCTTCCGGCACCCCTCTGGCTGCCAGCTTGTCCGGGTGGTGCTCACTCATGAGCTTGCGGTAGGCCTTCTTGATTTCCTGTCGCGAGGCCGACTCACTGACGCCCAGCACCTGATAAGCCTGCGACAATGAAGGCCGGGACGGACCGGCGCTGCTCTGCCCGCCAGCCTGGTAACCCCCAGCGGTAAAATTGGCCTGGGCCAGCAGCATTTTCAGAATCTGCTGGAACTGGGCACGAGGAACGCCCAGCCCTTCCGCTACCCGCACCAGCACTTCCTCTTCGGCCTGGTGGAGTTCACCATCGGCCAGCGCCACCTGCAACAGAATCTCCAGTAACACCAGAATCAGTTGCTTGCGGTACTTCACCGCTTTGGCAAAGTCCGCCACGGTCTGATCCAGTGGGAAGTCCGTTTCCTTGCCCCGGTTGAACAGGGCGATGGCAGCCTTGCGTTGCTCCTCGTTGAGCTGCATGCGGTCCATCACTGCCCGGGCCTGGCTGATTTCGTCCTCGCTGACACGCCCGTCCGCCTTGGCCAGATGGCCCATGATGGAAAAGACGGTATCGAACAGTGCTTTCTGGACTTCCGCCTGCTGCGGGCGAAAGTTCTGCACCTGCGCGGCTCCTTTGTCGAGCATGTGACCGATCAGC
>JAKSCQ010000169.1 GCA_022360555.1 Pseudomonadales bacterium | reverse complement strand
TTGGAGCGGGCTTCCAGTGCCGCGAAGGACACGCGGGTATCACCATGCACCAGGGCTATGGCATCGCCCTGCGCTTGCGCCTGTTTGGAAAACAGGGAGACAAAACTTTCCGGCAGCCACTCGCCGCTACCCTGCCCTTGCTCATCCAGCCATTGGTGGTCACTGGTGGTTAGTACCGACAGTTCCGGTAACCGGCGGGAGGGCTCCGCCAGGCATTGGGCCAGCAGGTTTTCAAACCCGCGTTGCAGTTGCTCGGCAAAGCGGTCATCCAGAACCCCCTCACCATGAACCAGACGCAACCCCAGCCCACCGTCCTGATCCGGCCAGACATCCAGCACCAGATCGAACGGCGTTTCCGTTACCGGAAGATCCTCCACCCGGGCCATCAGGTTGTCCAGATTCAGGCTCATCCCCTTGCCCTGCCGACGATAATTGAACGCCACCTGGAATAGCGGGTGCTGCCCCTGACTCCGGGATGGGCAGAGCGCCTCCACCACCTTTTCGAATGGCAAATCCTTGTGTTGCTTTGCCCCCTCCAGCGATTGGTGGATATGGGCAATCCAGTCGCTGACGGTGAAATCCGGGCGGGCAAGCCCCTGCACCACCAGATTGTTGACGAAGAAACCGATCAGGGCATTATTCTCGGTACCACGGTTGGCACTGGGGACACCCACCCGGATTTCGCGCTGTCCGGTTACCCGCGCCAGCAGATATTGCAGGACGGCAAGCAGGACGGTGAAACGGCTGACGCCCTGCTCCCCGGCAAAGGCCTTAAGCGCCGCGTTTTGTTCAGCGGTGAGGGCAAAGTCCCGAAACCGGGCCGGTTGTGACGCCCCGCCTGACTGGTTCAGGCGCGGCAATGCCAGGGGTTCGCCTTCATGGCGCAGCGCGTCTTTCCAGTAGGCAAGCTGCTGGCCAGCCCGCTCGCTTTCCAGCCACTGCTGTTGCTCTTGCGCAAAGGCCGGGTACTGTTTTTTCAGGGCAGGCAGAGGCGCATCACGACCATCACGCAGGGCGCTGTAGGCCATGAAAAATTCCTGCATGAAGACACCCAGCGACCAGGCGTCGCCAGCAATATGGTGCAGGGAAATCAGCAGGGCATGATGAGGCTGGCCATTGCGGTGACCCAGCTTTGCCAGCCGGTAACGCAACAGCCCCCCCGCTTCCAGATCGAACGGCGTGGCATTCTGCTGGCGGGCCAGCGCATAGGTAGCGGCCACCGGGTCTGGCTCGTCACTGACATCCTCGATGGCAAGCACCCGGTCCTCGTGGGGCTCGATGGTCTGCCAGGCCCGCCCCTCGAATTCGGCGAACCGGGCCCGAAGGATATCGTGCCGGGCCAGTATCACATTCATGGTGGCCTGGAGAGCCGTCATATCCAGCTCCCCTTCCAGCCAGAGCAGGCCGCCCAGATTGTAGGCGGTGCTGTCCGGCGACAGCCGACTGAACAGCCAGAGGCGTTGCTGGGAATAGGAAAGCGGTGTCCATTGCGGCCCGGGGCGGGTGGCCAGGGAAGCAGGCCCGGTCATGTCAGCTCCTTGCGAATGTCGCGTAACAGATACCTGAATCCGTGGCTTGAGCGTGGATGCATAGCGCAAGAATTTTTTGTCGCAGAGAATGTTGTGAAGAAGCGTCGCATCAGGGAACGCGATCGCCTGAGAACATTGTCTGTGACGGCAAAGGCTTGCGTCAGGTGCCGCGATAAAGTGACGAATTCAGGTGATAATCAAGCCTGGGCGTCGCGCAGACGCTTGGGTCGCTGGTCGGTCCATACCTGGTCGATGTGCTCCAGGCAGTGCGCCTTGTTGCCGCTGACCCCCACGGTTTTCCAGCCCGCGGGGACGGGACGATACGCCGGCCAGATGCTGTACTGCTCCTGGTCGTTGATGACCACATGAAATTCCGTATCGGGATTATCAATACTCATGGCTTCCTCGCCTTGTCGGCATGATCGGGTTAGCCGGGTCAGGCCCCGGCTTCGCGCAGGGCGTTCACGCTGTGTCTGGCGGACTGGTCGTCCAGCTCGGTGAGCTGGCCAGCGTCCATCTTCAGCAGGCGGTCTGCCCGGTCGAAATAATGATCGTCGTGGGTAATGGCGATAATGGTCTTGCCCTGTGCCTGCAGACGCGGCAGCAGGTCGTGATAGAAGAATTGACGGAACTGCGGATCCTGGTCCGCCGCCCACTCATCCAGCAACAAACAGTCGCGCTGCTCCATCACCGCCATCAGCAGGGCAAGCCGTTTGCGCTGCCCCTGGGAAAAACGGATATCGCTGAGCCGGCCATCGCCATGGCGTACCTTGTGCTGCATGCCCAGCGTTGTCAGCCAGTCATCCACCTCGTCCGTCCGCACTTCGCCGCCATCACCACGAAGCAATCGGCTGAACAGATAGAAATCGGTAAACACCGAGGAAAATAGCTGGCGATAGGCCACCCGGTTTTCTTCCGTTACCGCTACGCCATCCACCGTCAGCTCGCCCTGCCGGGGCCGGTAGAGGCCGGTCAGCAGGCGGGCAAAGGTGCTCTTGCCACTACCGTTTCCTCCCTGCACAAAAATCAGCTCACCGCGCTGGATGGTCAGATCCAGCGGCCCCACTTCAAATCCTGGCGTGCCATCCTGGTCCGGGTAGCGATAACGGACACCGGCCAGCGACAGTTGCCGGAAACCGGCCATGGGTTTGCCTTTTGGCGCGAACTCCGTCTCCCCTTCCGCCAGTTGCAGCCCGCTGAGTTTCTTCAGCGACACCCGTGCCGCCAGCAGGGTCGGCAGGGCCGCCACGGCACCAATCAGCGGTGTGCGCAGCAACAGGATGGTCAGGGCGAAGATGGACGCGGTATTGGCACTGGCCCAGCCGAGCCCCGCCGCCAGATAGAACAGCACGCCGATCAGGGCCAGCATCAACACATTGGCCAGATTGCCGGCCAGGCCATTAAAGATATCCGCGCGGGTTACATGGTCCCGGTAGGCGCGGGCATGGTCGTCGAACTCTTCCTCATAAAAACGGGCCGCCCGGGCACGGTTGAGCGCCAGCTCCTTGCGACCGTCGATCATGGCCTGGTAGTCCTGGTACAGGTGATCATCTCCTTCGCGGACCCTGCCCACATGGAAATTGATCCGCCCTACCAGCCACATGCCCATGCCCGTGGTAGCCAGCAACCAGCCCACGGTGACCACGAACAGGGCCGGCGACAACCAGGCCAGCCAGCCCAGCGCGGCCACACTCAGGGCGCCGCCGTAGACCAGCTCCGGCAAGTGCACAAAGGCGATGGTGAGATTGCGGGTATCGGTGCTCAGGGCTGCCAGCAGCGGCGGACCGCCCACCTTTTCCAGTTGTTCGATATCGGTGGCCAGCACGCGCCGCACCAGATCGCGGCGCAGACCGTAGACCATGCGATGCCCCAACCGGTGCAGGGTCACCTGGGCAGCCGTTGCGGTGACAAACAGCGCCACCAGCAACAGGGCAAACTGCAACAGCACACTGGGAAGGTTGGCGCCCTCGGCCAACAACCGCTGGCTGATGAAGGCCAGCACGGCCACGCTGAACAGCGCGCTGAGCACACTGAGCACCGCCACGGCCACAAAGGCGCGTTTGCGCCCGGAAAACAACAAGCCCAGTAAGGTCATAGTGAGCGTCCGCCTCCATGGACAAACGTAAGGGGTGTAAAGAGAAACGCAATGATATTGATTCTTATTTATAATTCAACCCGGATTTCGTGTGGCTTCTCACGTTATTGAGCATTGCTGTCATTGCCGAAAAGTGTCCCGGTCAATACCATTTCGTGATGAACAACGACGCCACCACGCCACTCACCAAGCGGGGCCACAAGCGCAGACAGGCCCTGCTGGATGCCGCCACGGATATTTTTCTGGAACAGGGCTATGCCGGCACCACGCTGGACATGATCATTGCCCATGCTGGCGGCTCACGCCGCAGCCTGTATGACTACTTCGGTGACAAGGAAGGGCTATTTGCGGCGGTGATTACCTACCACGCCAACAAGCTGGTGGAAGACATTCGCCGCATTGATGTGGAAGGTCTGCCCGCCCGGGAAGGACTGACCCTGCTGGCCAGCGCCTTTGTAGAATCGCTAATCGCCCCGGTCCATCTGGCGCTCTACCGGCTGCTGATCACCGAGTCCCCCTCTCACCCGGCACTGGGCAAGACCATCTATCAGGTGGGCCCCGGCCTGTTGCTGGAACAACTGGACCAGTACCTGGACTATCTTTGCCAGCGGGGCGAACTGCCAGCAGAGCGCCGTACCCCGCACACCGCCAGGCAGTTTCTGGGCATGATCAAAACGGATTTCCAGATCTGCGCCCTGCTCTGCCCGGAGCAATTACCCTCCCCACCCCAGATCCAGGCCCACATTGACGCCTGCGTGTCACTATTGTTGGACAACCACTAGTCCTGACATTGGCACCACTCATCCTGCGGTATACATTGTAGCTATCCGTCACTCTGGCCTTGGGGGCTAAGATGACAACAAAATAAATGTGACAGGATTCACATTATGAATAAATTTTCACTGGTCGCTTTGGCACTTTTATTGCTGACAAGGGCCAGCTTTGCCGATGGCCTGGATACGCTTTTCCTGAAACAAGTCTACGCCAACGGGGGCCAGACTCTTTTCTGTCGCGAACCTTTCAACCTGGGTGATCGGGTTTCCGTGGTGGAAATCTACGACGAGCGTCGCCTTGCCCAGCATTTCGATTGCCGCACGACCCGTCTGTGCAAGAACAACCCGGAATTCGCCGAGATCAAGCGCGACCGTCACAGTCTTTTCCCGGTTACCCGCAAGGCAGAACTGGACCGACGCCGTACCCTGTTTGGTGATATACCCGCCAGTACCGAAGCTGACAGACAATGCGGCTACAAGCAGTCTTTTCAGGTATTCGAACCGGCAGACAATGCCAAGGGGGATGTGGCCCGGGCCATGCTCTACCTGCACGAGCAGTACAACCTGCCCCTGATCGGCACCCTGGAAATGTACCAGCGCTGGAACGAGCTGGACCCGGTGGATGACGAAGAGCGCCGCCGCAATGATGTGATCGCGGAGATCCAGGGCAACCGTAACCCCTTTATCGATTCCCCGTCCCGGGCCAACGATCTGAAGGGCTCATCGCCGTTGAACATGCAATTTCCGTGAAGTAGCGACAAGCTTCAAGCTGCAAGCCACAACACGAAGCAGGGAACCTCAACAGCGACACGCCCCGTTCTCCGCGCTGGTTTCAAACACAAAAAAACCGCACCCGAAAGGGTAGCGGTTTTTTGTAGCTTGTAGCTTGTAGCTATTAGAACAATTCCGCATCCAGGCTCATCATGGTGTCCGCGCCGGTCTTGAGCTGGGCGAACAGGCCTTCTGCCTTGGGCAGAATGCGCTGGAAGTAGTACTTGCCGGTGACACGCTTGGCCTTGGCGAAGTCATCGTCGCAGCCATCAGTGGCAGCCAGCATCTGGGCCCACAGCCAGCCATAAATGACATAGCCGAAGATATCCAGGTACTCCACGGCACCGGCGCTGATGGCATCCGGGTTGTCACCGGCCTGCTTGAGCAGCTCGTCGGTGGCGTCCTTGAGCAGCGTCAGTGACGCCTTCAGGGCATCCGCCACCTCCACCAGTTGGGCATTGCCGGCATTGTCATCCAGCCAGGCCTGGGCATCGGCCAGGAAAGCGTCCACGGACTTGCCACCGTTGCGAGCCACCTTGCGGCCGGCCAGGTCCAGGGCCTGAATGCCGTTGGTGCCTTCGTAGATCTGGGAAATCCGGCAGTCACGGACGAACTGCTCCATGCCCCACTCACGAATGTAGCCATGACCACCGAACACCTGCTGACCGGTGATGGTGGTTTCCAGGCCACGGTCGGTGAAGAAGGCCTTGGCGATGGGGGTGAGCAGCGCCACACGATCCGCGGCCTTCTTCTTGGTGTCGGCATCCTCACTGAACTTGGCGGCGTCCAGTTGCATGCCCACGTAGGCAGCCAGGGCGCGGCCCCCTTCGTTGATGGCACGCATGTTCATCAGCATGCGGCGCACGTCGCCGTGGACGATGATCGGGTCCGCCGGACCGTTCGGGTTCTTTGCGCCGGTGGCACTGCGGCCCTGCAGACGCTCGCGGGCATAGTCCACGGCGCTCTGATAGCTCACTTCGCCCAGGCCCAGGCCCTGCAGGCCGATGGACAGACGCTCGTAGTTCATCATGGTGAACATGCAGGCCAGCCCCTGGTTGGGCTCGCCGATGATCCAGCCCTTGGCGTCGTCGAAGTTCATGACACAGGTGGCGGAGCCCTTGATGCCCATCTTGTGCTCGATAGAACCGCAGGTTGCGCCGTTGCGCTCGCCCGGGTTGTTATCCGCGTCGGGGAGGAACTTGGGCACCAGGAACAGGGAGATGCCCTTGGAGCCGGCAGGAGCATCCGGCAGCTTGGCCAGTACCAGGTGCACGTGGTTGCTGGTCATGTCGTGCTCGCCACCGGTGATGAAGATCTTGGTACCGGTGATGCTGAAGGAACCGTCGTCGTTGGGCTCGGCCTTGGTGCGCAGGATACCCAGGTCGGTACCGGAGTGCGGCTCGGTCAGGCACATGGTGCCACTCCACTCACCGCTGTACAGCTTGGGCAGGTACTGCTCTTTCAGTTCCTGGCTGGCGTGGGCGTCAATGGCCAGGCAGGCACCACTGGTCAGCGCCGGGTACAAGGCAAAGGAAGAACAGGCACTGTGCATCATTTCCTCGAACAGCACCGCCAGCGCCTTGGGCATGCCCTGGCCGCCGAACTCCGGGTTACCGGAAAATGCGCTCCAGCCGTTCTCTGCAAAGGTCTTGAAGGCGTCCTTGAAGCCTTCCGGGGTGGTCACTTCGCCGTCATTCCAGGTACAGCCCTGCTCGTCACCGTTACGGTTCAGCGGGAACAGCAGGCCTTCGGTCATCTTGCCCGCTTCTTCCAGAATGGCGTCGGACAGGTCGCGGGTCACCTCGGCGGTGGCGGGCATGGCAGCCCACTGCTGGTCCGCTTTGAACACATCGTTGAGAACAAAACGCATGTCCTCGAGGGGCGCTTTATAGGTCGCCATTTGCACATCTCCCGAAAATTGGCAGGGCGCAAATTTTAGGCAGGCAGGCCGCCAGGTTACAGGGTTATTTGTGACTCGCCGTTCATGCCAGTCACGTGATTATGTTGAGGGAAGCGATGCTCGACCGTTACCCACGAGGCTCGGGGCGGCGCCACAGCCACAGCAGGGTACCGCACAGGAACAGGGGCACCGCAATCTTGATGACATTGTGAGCGCCGGACAGGGCAATAAGAATGATGCTGATCAGCATCATGGTGGAGGCGGCGCACTTGGCCCGCCGAGACACGGCGCCGTGCTCCCGCCATTGCCGGATCGACGCGCCGTAGCGGGGGTGGTTGAGCAGCCACTGCTCCAGCCGCGGCCAACCGCGGGTGCCAGCCCAGGCAGCCACCAGCAGAAACGGCACGGTCGGCAGGCCAGGCACGATCACACCGATCATGCCCAGGGCCACACACAGTATGGCCAGCGAACGCCAACACAAAACCCTGACCATTTCCATTCGCTTTGGCTCCCTGCAAGCCCACCGCATGACAACCCAACTTCCGGTTCTAGCATGCCGTAAAACCGGCGCACAAAAAAACCCGCCGGGCGGCGGGTTTCTCGGGGCAGGACGTGTTCAGAGTCGAGCCAGAGGGTCGATTTCGGCGGGCAAGCCGTCTTCGGGCCCGGCTGGTGGGGCGGAGGGTGCAATGGACTCCAGCCGCTGATTCAGCTCCTGCGCGCTGATCGGCAGCCCATTGAGCCGCAGCTTGCCACCATTGGCTTGCAGCACCGTGCTCCAGCGGCTGCCCTCGCGGATCACCAGCCCCTTGCTGACCAGCTCATCCACCTTGCCCACCAACGGCGGAGGCACCAGCGACTGGTCCATGTCTGCCTGGACGGACAGCTCCACCATCTCTACCGACCTGTCCAGCATGGCGTTGCCATCCTGTTTGGTGAGCGAATCCAGCTCTTCCAGGGTCAGGTTCTTGCCATCCTTGCCCAGATAGCGCACCCGCGAATCCAGGGTCAGTTGGCGCTGGTTCTGGTTGTCCGCCAGCAGTTTCAGCTCCAGGGCACTGTCGCCGGGGTGCAGCAGCTTCTCGCTGGCGACCCGCATCATTTCCTCCATCAGCGCCTGCATCCGCACAAGCTGTTCTTCCAGATCGCCGCCGCCCTCTCCGGACATCATTCCCATCATCATGCCGGTCTGGATCTCATCCAGTTCCCGGCTCAGGGCATTGACCTTGACCAGTGCCTGCTTGTCGAACCCTGTGTAATCGAACCCCAGGTAGGCACTGTCCATGGGAAACGGCAGGGCCGGCCCGTCCAGGTTGTCCAGCCACAGGCCACTGGTGCCGCTCAGCGTGGAGCCCTTGTCCTGGCTGGTGCCCTGCAAGGTGGCATCGAAGGTCAGCATGGGCAGCTCACCCTGGGAAACGCTCAGCCCTTTGCCGGTCAGGTTGATGTCGGTAAGTGGCAACTCGCCGCCCAGCAGGGAGACCACGTCCACGGCGCCGGTAAGCGACTCGACCGCCATGCCCATCTTCGGCGACGACACGTTCAGCCCCTTGAGGGTCAGGAAGCTGTTCACCGGATAGGGCGAAGGGCCAGGCTGCCACACATCCAGGGAAAGCTGATCCAGCGCCAGGTTGCCCATGGGCGACTCCAGGCGGGCCGGGGACACGGCCACTTTGGCACTGACGCTGCCGTCGAATCCGTAACGGGTGGACCCCGTCAGTGGCGGCTGGCCCTGGAAAATCTCGTCCACCAGCGCCTTGCCCTGCGGCGGCAGCACGCTCAGGTCCAAAACCTCCTCGGTGGCGGCCAGGCCGATAAACAGGCTGTCGCCAGTCCAGGCCAGCGGCCCGTGATGAATGGTGCTGTTGGCGCAGAGCTTGCCGGACAGCGCCGCGGCCTCCTTCATGGCGGCCAGGTCCCCCTGGATGATCAGACAGGTGACCGCGCGGGACGAAAACAGCCCCCGGTGGTAGGTCAACACATCCAGAATGATATCTTTCTGCCCGGGAAGGACTTCCAGGTTCGCCACTTCTTCACGAACCAGTTGCTCGGCCTGCGAGCCCACGTACCAGGTAGCCCCCAGCCACCCCAGTACCAGCACCAGAACCAGTGCGAGCAATGTCTTCATGAGTACCCCCTGTACCCGTTTTTTTATTCATGAATGCTGAACAGGCAGCACCTGTATCAGAACCCCCAACCACCGACTATAGCGAAAAACACCCTGCCCCGCTGTCAGCCATTGACGACAATCGCCGCCTGCCCCGCTCACCACAGCACCAACCGAGGCGGGTTTCATCAGCCCTTCGCCATGCAAGCATGGCTCAACGGGCAGAACCGCCGGGTAAAAGATCGCGGCGGAGCCGCCGCCTCCGGAGAAAGCCGATCATCCGCTGCAATCGTGGATTATTGCGAGCAAGGCCGTGTCGCATGACTCAACGATGAGCCATAAAAAGGTTCATCGCGGATTAGAGGGAAAAAAGTACAGGGTCTGAGGTCGGACGTCAGAAGTCTGACGCTACAAGCAGCAAATCTGCAGGCTCATCGAATCAATGCTGGATACCCCAGAGAGGCACCGTCACTTTGGGGTTATTCGCTGCACTTGGGCTCCGCCGAAAGCGTTGAAAGCGGGCCGGTTTTTGTTTTTTGGCGTCAGACGTCCGACCCCAGACGTCCGACCGCTCTTAATTCCCGTAAAGGCGCGATGAGCCATAAAAAAAGCCCGCCGAAGCGGGCTTTTTCGAAAGCAGAGCCACTTTAGAATGCAAAGTGCTCGGCATCCAGTTCCATCATGCAATCCAGACCCCCTTCGATGGCGCCTTTATGGCCAGCCACGCGCGGCAGGATACGCTTGAAGTAGAACTTGGCGGTGCTGATCTTGGCCTTGTAGAAGTCCTCGTCACCGGCACCGGCCTCCAGCTTGGCGTGCGCCACGGCCGCCATGCGCGCCCACAGGTAAGCCAGGGTCACGTAGCCGGAGTACATCAGGTAATCCACAGACGCGGCACCCACGTAATCCGGGTTCTGCATGGCCTGCATGCCGATGGCCTGGGTCAGCTCGCCCCATTCCTTGTTGTAGCCGGCCAGCGGCTCCAGCAGCTCTTTCAGGTCGGCGTTGTCGGCGTTGGCTTCACAGAACTTGTGGATGATCTTGGTGAAGTTACGCAGGGACTGGCCCTGGGTCATCATCACCTTGCGGCCCAGCAGGTCCAGCGCCTGAATGCCGGTGGTGCCTTCGTAGAGGGTAGAGATACGCGCGTCACGCACGTTCTGCTCCATGCCCCACTCACGGATAAAGCCGTGGCCACCGTAGATCTGTACACCGTGGTTGGCCGCTTCCAGACCCACCTCGGTGATGAAAGCCTTGGCGATGGGCGTCAGCAGCGCCATCAGCTCGTCGGCTTCCTTACGCTCGGCTTCGTCCTTGGCCAGTTTGACCTTGTCACCCAACTGGGAGCACAGGTAGACCAGCGCACGGCCACCTTCTGCGAAAGACTTGGAAGTCAGCAGCATGCGACGCACGTCCGGGTGAACGATGATCGGATCGGCCGGACCTTCCGGGTTTTTCGGGCCGGACAGGCTGCGCATGGCCAGACGTTCCTTGGCGTAGCTCAGGCCGCCCTGGAAACCCAGCTCGGCGTGGGCCACACCCTGGATGGCGGTACCCAGACGGGCAAAGTTCATAAAGGTGAACATGCAGTTCAGGCCCTTGTTCTCCGGGCCGATCAGGTAGCCCTTGGCACCGTCGAAGTTCATCACACAGGTGGCAGAGGCTTTAATGCCCATCTTGTGCTCGATGGAACCACAGGTCACCGCATTGCGCTCGCCCACGCCGCCGTTACCGTCGGTGAGGAACTTGGGCACGATGAACAGGGAAATCCCCTTGGTGCCTTTGGGCGCATCGGGCAGGCGGGCGAGAACGATGTGGATGATGTTCTCGGCCATGTCGTGCGCACCGGCGGAGATGAAGATCTTGGTGCCGGTGATGTTGTAGGAACCGTCCGCGTTGGGCTCGGCCTTGGACTTGAGGATACCCAGGTCGGAACCACAATGGGGCTCGGTCAGGCACATGGTGCCGGTCCACTCACCGCTGATCAGCTTGGGCAGGTAGGCCTGCTTCTGCTCGTCGGTGCCGTGCTCTTCCACGGTGGCAATGGCGCCGTGGGACAGGCCCGGGTACATGCTCCAGGACCAGTTGGCGGTACCGGTCATTTCAGAGATGGCGATACCGGCAGAGCCGGGCAGACCCTGGCCACCAAACTCCACGTCGCCGCCCATGGCCGGCCAGCCGCCTTCCACGTACTTGGCGTAGGCTTCCTTGAAGCCTTTCGGGGTGGTCACCACGCCATCTTCAAAGCCGCAGCCTTCCTCGTCACCGGAGCGATTCAGGGGGGCCAGCTCGTTTTCGGCAAACTTGGCGCCTTCATCCAGGAAGGCATTGACCAGCTCGCTATTCACTTCTTCCAGGCCCAGGCTGGCGTAGTGCGCATCCAGCTCCAGGACTTCGTTGAGGACGAACTGCATATCACGCAGGGGAGCCTTGTAATCCGGCATCTCACATCTCCCTAAAATAAACTGTGAAAATGAGGCGGGCCGCGGGCTCGCCAGACATTGGGACGGTAATGTTAGGGCAGCCTTCCGCGCTCTCTCCAGTGCTATTTGTGACCCACAAGTCAAACAACCGTTTGAAACTGCCGTTTACAATATCAAGCCACTGATTTTATT
>JAKSCQ010000264.1 GCA_022360555.1 Pseudomonadales bacterium | reverse complement strand
TTTGCGCTGATTCTGTTGTTATTATTGTTTGTGTTGTTTTCTGCCTTGTCGCTGCAATCATCAGTTGCAGCAGCACTGCATTGGCTCGTGAAATTATTCTTCTTCTTTCTTGTTGTTATTGTTTGAGCCGTACGCCGTTGTTTTTGTTCTTAGCTGGCGTGGGATTCATAGTGCCCTCGCGCCCCGGCAGATGCAACAAAGTATAATTCCTTTTAAAAACAGCAATTTGCAAAACACATCTAGAAACAAGATAAATATTGGGGTGAATTCTGTAACGCAAGTGTTACCTGCTTGTGTAGTGAGGTAACACCTGGGGCACGTTAGTCCGCGTTTGGCTGTTTTTTGATCAAATCTGTGCGGGTGGCGCTTTCCGGGGCAATTGACCTTTCCGCCGTCGATTTTGGCTTTCAGGGCCAATCAGCGGCGGCTGCCGGCCTTCTTGCGCGGGATGCCCAGGCGCTGGCGGCGTTCCCACAGGCTTTTGCGGCTGATTCCCAGTTTTTGGGCCAGCTCGGTTTCGGTCATGCTGTCCTGGTTTTCCATCACGAAGCGGGTGAAGTAGTCCTCCAGGGACAGGTCTTCGCTGGGGTCCAGGCTGGCCCGGCTGAGCCGCTGCGGGGTGCGGTTGGGGTTCAGCCCCAGCTGGGCGGGGCCGATGCTGTCTTCCTCGGTGAGGATAATGGCCCGCTCGATCACGTTTTCCAGTGCGCGCACATTGCCCGGCCAGCTGTAATCGCGCATGGCCTGCCAGGCGGCATCGGTGAAATACAGGTCGTGGCGGTTGAGCTTTTCGCTACCCCGTGCCAGCAGGGCGTTGGCCAGGGCTTCCAGGTCTTCCTGGCGGTCGCGCAGTGAGGGCAGGGTCAGCTCCATGACATTCAGCCGGTAATAGAGGTCCTGGCGGAAATGGCCTTCGTTGACCCGCCCCGGCAGATCCAGCTGGCTACTGGCGAGGATGCGTACGTCCACCCGACGCGGGGCCAGAGAGCCCTGGCGGTGAATCTCGTGGTGGGTGAGCAGGGTGAGCAGGCGGCTCTGCACGTCGCTGTTGAGCTCGCCCACCTCGTCCAGGAACAGGGTGCCGCCATCGGCTTCTTCGATACGGCCGGCGGTATTTTCATCACCGAACAATTCACTGAGCTGCAGGTTCTTGGGCAGGGCGGCGCAATGCACGGTGATCAGGGGGCCGCCATTGCGCTCGCTGTGCTCGTGCAGGGCGCGGGCTGTCAGTTCCTTGCCGGTGCCGGCCTCGCCCATGATCAGGACCGGGGTATTGGTGGGGCCGACCCGGGCGATGCGGTGTTTGAGTTCCTGCATGGCCTCGCTGTCGCCCACCATGTTGTGCACCGGATAGGTCCGCTCGATATCGCGTCGCAGCGCCTGGTTGCCCCGGTTCAGCCGCCCTTCCTTCAGCACCCGTTCCACGGCCATGAGCATTTCGTCGTGATCGAAGGGCTTGGGAATATAGTCCACCGCCCCCTGGCGCATGGCATCCACCGCCGAACGGAGGCTGGCATAGCTGGTCATGATCAGCACCGGGGTGCCGCCGGCGGCACCGATCAGGCTGGTGCCCGGGTCTCCGGGCAGGCGCAGGTCGCTAATGATGAGGTCAAACTGATTGAGGTTCTGCTCCCGGGCCTGTTCCACGGAGTCTGCTTCGGCCACGGAGTGATCGTGCCGGGCCAGCAGCTTGCGCAGGGCGCCACGAATCACCGGCTCGTCTTCAACAATCAGTATGTGACTCATGAATGTCGGGTTCCTTGTTCTGTTATCACCATGGACGCACTGCGATGATAGCTTATGCGTCAGGGGCGTGGATTGGCAGCCGGATGGCAAAGCGGGTGCCGCCCTGATCATTGATGGGGCTTTCCACGCGGATGCTGCCCTGATGCTCTTCGATAATACTGTAAACCAGAGCCAGTCCAAGGCCGGTGCCCCGCCCCGGCGGCTTGCTGGTCACGAAGGGTTCGAACAGGGCATCGCGCAACTCCTCGGGGATGCCGTGCCCCTGATCCTCGACGAGGATATCCAGTTGTGTGCCCTGCTGTTCGCAGCGGATGGTGATGGGTTGAAGGTCCTCACTGGCATCGGCGGCATTGCCCAGCAGGTTGATGAAAACCTGCAGCAGTCGCTGCGGATCGCCCTTCACCCAGAGGTCATCGGTGCACTGGTTGTCGAACGGTTGCTGGCGGTGATCCGGGTCCAGCAGCAGCAGTGAAATGGCTTCCGCCACGGTATCGCGGACATTCACCGGGACCTGCTGGCTGAGCTTGATGCCGCCGGAGTGGCTAAAGGTGACCAGCGACTCCACGATGCGGGTGATGCGGCGGGTCTGTTCCAGGATCTGCTGGCTGGCTTCTTCCAGTTCCTGTTCATCGCTGTCGCGGTCCAGATTCTGGGTCAGGCAGGCGATGGCGGTGACCGGATTGCCGATTTCGTGGGCGACCCCGGCGGCCAGGCGACCGATGGAGGCCAGACGCTCGTTGTGGGCCAGATGGGCTTCCATATGCCGCAGTTCGGTAATGTCCTCGATCACCAGCACCTGGCCGCCGGCCTGCTCGGAACCGGTGGCCATGACTTCGGACTTGTGCAGGCTCAGCCAGCGGGTCTGGTTATCCACTTCCAGGGACAACTGTGGCTGATGCGGGGTGTCGCTCTGGCTGAAACGGGAAAAGAAGTCGCCCCAGGGGCTATCCAGGTCGGCCAGGCGTGAGCCGATGGTGTCGGCGGCGGTAATGCCGGTGAGGCTTTCCATGGCCCGGTTCCAGCCGATGATTTCCTTGTCGCCGCCTAGCGAGATTACCCCCATGGGCAGTTCCAGCAGGGTCTGGCGATGGAAGCGGCGCAGGCCGTCCAGCTCTGCCGCCAGGCCGGATAGCCGGTCGCGGTACTGTTCCAGGCGGGACTCGATGAACTGGATGTCTTCGCTGGAATGCTGTTCTTCTTCCGGCAGATAGGGCAGGTGATCGTCCATCAGTTGATGGGACACGGACGGCCCCAGCAGGCCGGACAGGTTGGTTTCCAGTTGGTCGCGCAGACGGCGCAGGGCATAGGGCCGGGTTTCCGTGCGCGGCAGGCGCAGGTCACGCAGGGCCATTTCCACCTCGCGGGTGGCGGTAATCGGGCCCAGGGGCTGGCTCAGGGCATCGATGAAATCATCCACGCTTTTCGCTTCCAGTTCCCAGCGATAGGGGCGGCGCAGGCTGTCCACCGCGCAGGCCTCGGCGGCATTCTGCTCGGCCCGGGACATGGGGGTGACGATGGACACGATGGCGTAGACCAGGGCATTGGCGGTCACCGAGGCAATGGCCACGTGATGCCACTGGCTGGCGCCGGTCTGGTAGCGCATCCCCAGCAGTTCCATCAGCGGCTGGATCTGCCAGTCCGGGTAGGTAATCGGCAGCAGCAACAGTAGCAACCACAGCACGAAACCGGTGAGCAGGCCGGCAAACAGACCGTTACGGTTACCGGAGGGCCAGAACAGGGCGCCGATCAGGCCGGGGACAAACTGCAGGGTGGCCACGAAAGACAGCACGCCCAGTTCCACCAGGGTGTGATCGGTGCCGGTAAAGCGGTAGAACAGATAGGCCAGCGCCAGAATGGCGGCAATCAGAATACGGCGGGTCCACAGCAGGTTGCGATACAGGTTCTGGCCCTGGTGGAGAGGGCTGGCCGGCAGCACCAAGTGATTGAGGCACATGCCCGACAGCGCCAGGGTCGCCACGATCAGCATGCCGCTGGCCCCGGCCAGGCCGGCCACATAACCCAGCACGGCGCCATGCCCGCCGGTGACCAGGCCGATGCCGATGGCGTAGTAGTCCGGTGAGGTGGGGGCATTGCTGGCGGCGGCGGCCCACAGGATCACCGGCACGCACAGCGCCATCACCAGAAACATCAGTGGCAGTGCCCAGCTGGCGGTGATCAGGGCGCGTGGGTTCAGGTTTTCGGTAAAAGCCATGTAGAACATGTGCGGCATCACCACGGCGGACACGAAGAACGCCATGATCATGGAATGCCAAGTGCCGTCCTGCAGCGGATAGTAAAGTCGCGACAGCATTTCCGGGTGGTCATCCAGCCACTGGCTGAGCTGCTCGGGGCCCTCGAACACCCCGTACAGACCCAGCAATGCCACCGCCCCGAACGCCACCAGCTTGACCAGTGACTCGGTGGCAATGGCCACCACCAGGCCTTCGTGCTTTTCCCGGGCCGTGGCGTGACGGGCACCGAACAGGATGGCAAAGATCACCATCATCAGGCAGAAGCCGGCGGCCAGGTCGCGGGGGTCGGCGGTGCCGCTGAGGATCTGGATGGATTCGGCCACGGCTTTCAACTGCAGGGCGAGCAATGGCAGTACGCCGATCAGCATGATGAGGGTCGTCATGGCGCCGGCCATGCGGCTGCGATAGCGGAAGGCAAACAGGTCCGCCAGGGAGCTGAGCTGGTAAGTGGCGGTTAGCCGCAGGATGGGGGCCAGCAGAATCGGCGCCAGCAGAAAGACGCCGGAGATCCCCAGAAAATAGGACAGGAAATTGTAGCCGTACTGGTAGGCATAGCCCACCGAACCGTACACCGCCCAGGCGCTGGCATAGACCCCCAGGGAAAACACATAGACGGCCGGATGGCGCACCAGGCGGGCGGGTAGCCAGCCGCGTTCGGTGATCCAGGCCACCATGAACAGAAACAGCAGGTAGCCCCCGGCGATCAGGATCAGCTCACTGACACTATAGACCATCGACGTCCTTGCTCTTGGCAATCCAGTAACTGAGCGCGATGAGTCCCAGCCAGATGAGATAGGGGCGATACCAGGCCCGCCCGCCCTCGCTCCACCAGTCGATGATGGCGGGTGACAGCAGGTAGGTGCCGAGAATGAAGATGATCAGCAGGCGATCAGTATACATGGTGGTTTTGCCCCTTCGAGGCGAAGAGCATACGTCAGGTTGGGGAGGTGTGTAAAAGCGGGG
>JAKSCQ010000322.1 GCA_022360555.1 Pseudomonadales bacterium | reverse complement strand
TGGAAAGGCCTGAAAAGTTCCCCCAACCCCGGTGCTTTCTACGAAGCCGCGTAGGAACGGAGCGCAGCGGAGTAACGCCCGGAGGGCGGCCCCGAAGGGGTGAGCGAAGCGAATACTGTCTCTCGGACAGCGAGCCGCGCTTGCGCGGAAATCGCCCAACGGGCGATCAGGCCTGTCAGAACTCGACAGGTCTACCCAGATAATGCCGGTCCGGTGCCATCTCCAACCCCCTTCGCCATGCGAGCATGGCTCCTACGGCTATTTGGGTTGCGCAGAACTCCCTGGCAACCTTCCGGCATTTCGGCTTGGCTTTCCGCAACTCATTGCTCGTAGCCAGCCTCACCCCCACGCCGCCCGATAATCGGCCACCTGTTTACGCAGTTTGGCATCGCGGCAGCGGCTTTCCACGAAACGCAGGTACTGCTCTGCCTTGCCGGCCAGGCCGAACTGTTCGGCGAGAACCTTCGCCAGCAACAGATAGGCTTCACCAAGCTCACCGAATTCCGGGTGCTTGTCGTGCAGATCCTTGAGCAGGCTGACCGCCAGCTTCGGGTCCCGCTCTTCCACGCCCTGGGCCAGAGCCAGTCGCAGCGACGGTGACCCGGGCAACCAGCCGGGGCGGGCCGCGCGTAACCGTCCCAGCAATGCCACCGCCTCATTCCAGGCCTGCCCGCTGACCAGCACGTCCAGATAGGGTTCGGCCATGGCCAGCCGGTCCTGCTCACGATTGAGCGCCACCAGCAGACGGTCGTAACGTTGCCAGTCGGCCAGGGAGGCCTTTTTCGTTTTCAGGGTTTTCGCGGTGGCGAGCAACACCTTGTCAAAACGCCCGGCACACAGCAGCACCCGCTGGCGACGCTCGGCCTCGGGCTGAGTCACCCGGTGCACGCCCTGATACAACCCCCACTGACGCCCGTAGCGGGCCAGGATATCGCCGCACAGGGCCGCCAGCGCCAACCACCAGAGTGCCGCCAGCGCCGCGGCAAGGCCCTGGACCGCCGACATGGGCAGTACATCCACCGCTACCGCCACCAGTGCCACCGCCAGCCCCCAACCCAGTGACGCAAACAGGGCTGCCACCAGATAGGCATCCGGCGCCGTCAGCATATAGGTGGGCGCGGCGGCGTAAGACCCCGGTTCCGGGCCCTTCACGGCAATGGCCAGCCACAGCGCAGGAACCAGCAACAACCCCACCATGCCCACCAGCAGCCCCATCGTTACCGATACATAGACCATCAGAAAACCGGCCCCGATGATCAGCACCAGTGCGGGTAGTGCCTGCAACGCCGTCGCCGGCCAGTCCGAGGTCAGGCAATCCCAGCCCGGAGCCGTTGCCACCCGACGTCCCCGTACCGGCCTGCCCCGCAAGGCAATCGTGGCCGACGCAAACCGCCAGGCCGGCAGGCCACCCAGCAAGGCCACTGCCACCATCACCGGCAGTGCCGGCAGCAGCGCGGCCACGGCGGCCCAGATCAGCAGCACCGGCAACAGCACCGGGGTGAAGGGAAATTGCAGATAGTGATCCAGTTGCCGCCACAACGGCCCGCTGGCCGCCTGGCCGACCGCGTCCACATCCTGATTGCAGAGCAGGCAGCGCGCCTCGGTGAGGGTATCGTCCCGCCCGTCCACACATTGCTGACACAGATGCAGCCCATCATGGGCGCAATACCACAACGCCTCCGATCCCGGATGGTACTTGCAATAGTGATTCACTATGATGCCCCCAGACTTGTCATTCCGGTTCCGGGACGGGGTTGAGTTGAAAGTTCAAACGCGCGCGAGGCTCCCTCCGGCGACCGACAGGCCGTGCCTGCGAATCACTCGGAGTGAAAGCGCGGCGAAGAACGGTTTCGCCTGGCAACAAGCGTGGTCGCGTTTGCTCTTTAAACTTTGAACTTTCAACTCCTCCCCGCATCGGTTTGACAGGTTATTTTTGCTGATACTTTATTCGTATTATTGCACGGACTCTAGTATTTAACCGCCAGGCGGCCTGCTCGCCAGCACGAAACGAGGACCCCCATGCGCGACCGTCTGCTGGCGCTGATTGCCGGCCTGCTTTTCCCGCTTGCCTTTGCCCCCTATGATCTTTGGCCCTTGCTCTTTGCCAGCATCGCCGCCGCGTTCTGGTGCCAGCAACAGGCCGGGACCGCCCGCGAGGCCCTGTTTCGTGGCTGGCTGTATGGCATCGGCATGTTCGGTTTCGGGGTGTCCTGGGTGCATGTGTCCATGCACGACTACGGCTATATGCCGCTGTGGATGGCGATTCCCTTTACCGCCATCTTTGCCGCTTTCCTGGCCCTGTTCTACGGCCTGACCTTCTACCTGAGCTGGCGACTGGGCCGCTCCGCGCTGGCCTTCGCGGGGCTCTGGCTGCTGCTCGACTGGGTGCGGGGCTGGTTCCTCACCGGCTTCCCCTGGCTGTATGCCGGCTACGCCCTGATCGATTCGCCGTTTGCTCCGCTGGCCCCACTGGGAGGTGTCTGGTTACTGACGCTGGCCGCTGTGCTGCTGGGGGCCACCGTGGTCCAGCTACGCCGGCCCGGCCCCTTGCGCTGGCTGGCCGGCGGGCTGTCCGTGCTGATGCTGATCACCACCGGCATTGCCCATACCCTGAGTTTCACCCGGCCCGACGGCCCACTGCAGCAGGTGGCGCTGGTGCAGGGCAATATTCCCCAGGACCTGAAGTGGCAGCTTTCCATGCGCGATCGGACCCGCGAGATCTATCGCGACCTGACCGCCGATATCCCCGCCGACACCCTGGTGATCTGGCCGGAATCGGCCATGACCGAGTTCTACCAGACCATCACCGACTTCATCGAAGAGCAAGGGCGCAAACTGGCCGAGCGTGACAGCGCCCTGATCACGGGGGTGCCCTGGCGCACCGTGGGCGATGCCGGCGTGACCTACCACAACAGCATCGCAGCCATTCCGCTGCACAATGGCGTCGATCCGGCGGAGCGGGTCTACCACAAGCAGAAACTGGTGCCCTTTGGGGAATACGTGCCCATGCAGTCGCTGATCCGCGGGCTGATTCCGTTTTTCGATCTGCCCATGTCCGGCTTCACCCCCGGCGACCCCGCGCAGCCGAACCTGCATGCCCGTGGCCACACCCTGGCGCCCTTTATCTGCTACGAGATTCTCTATCCGGAACTGGTGGCCAGCCGCAGCCACGACGCCGATGTGCTGATCACCATCAGCAACGATGCCTGGTTCGGCACATCCGCCGGGCCGTTGCAGCACTTCCAGATGGCCCGGCTGCGCGCCCTGGAGACCGGTCGCTGGTTACTGCGCGGTACCAATAACGGGGTCACGGCCGTGGTAGACCATCGCGGCAAGGTGGTCGATAGCCTGCCCCAGTTCCAGCGGGATGTGCTCTACAGCCAGTACCAGCCCCGCACCGGCATCACTCCTTTCATGGCCACCGGCGTCTGGCCCTGGCTGGTGCTGGCCGCGGTCCTCGCAGCAGCAGGATGGGGCCTTGGCATCAGGAAAACACCATAAATTCCAAAACGGAATAAGCTTATACCTAATTTGACTTTACCACGGCGACGGCCTATAACGGTCCTGTGAAACCGTGACAGGAGAGCACCATGTCTCGCCCTGAAGTCAAAGCGTTTTTTGACCCTGACACCAACACCGTCAGCTATGTGGTGACAGACCCGGCGACCCGCCACTGTGCCATCGTGGACTCCGTGCTTGATTACGCCCCCAACGCGGGGCGCACAACCCATAGCAGTGCCCGGCAGATCGTCGATTACGTGAAACGGGAAAATCTGACCGTGGACTGGCTGCTGGAAACCCATGTCCACGCGGATCATCTCTCCGCCGCGCCCTGGCTTCAGGAGCAGGTGGGCGGCAAGCTGGCCATTGGCGAGCATATCCGTACCGTTCAGGACACCTTCGGCAAGGTTTTCAACGCCGGCACCGAGTTCGCCCGTGACGGCCGCCAGTTCGATCACCTGTTCCAGGATGGTGAGACCTACCAGGTCGGCAACCTGAAGGCCCGGGCCATTCATACCCCCGGTCACACCCCCGCCTGCATGAGCCACCTGATCGGCGATGCGGTCTTTGTCGGCGACACCCTGTTCATGCCGGACTACGGCACCGCCCGCTGTGACTTTCCCGGCGGTGACGCCCGCACCCTGTACCGCTCCATCCAGACGCTGCTGGCCCTGCCGGACGACACCCGCATGTTTCTCTGCCATGACTATCTGCCGGAAGGGCGTGAAACCTTCATCTGGGAAACCACCGTTGGCGATCAGCGCCGGCAGAATATCCATGTTCATGACGGGATCGGCGAGGACACTTTTGTGCGCATGCGTGAGGCCCGCGACGCCACCCTGGACCTGCCACGGCTGATCCTGCCGTCGGTACAGGTCAACATGCGCGCCGGGCATTTGCCACCGGCGGAAAGCAATGGGACCCGTTATCTGAAAATTCCCCTGAACCTGTTTGCCGCACCAGTGGATGAGGAACCGCGAACAAGTGCGTAAGCTAGGCGTTCATGCCGACTTCGTCATGCATTGCATGGCTTCCCACTGCCCTTGCCGTGATCAAGGATTGGTAGCCTGTGGGAAGCGATATGTCACATCGCGAATCTCCGGCCCAGAGCCTCACTCAACGCAAACAAAGGCAAATCACCAATGACCGATTTCAAGAAACTGACCGACGAACTCTCCGTGTCCGCCCAGCTTCAGCCGGAAGACATGCAGGCCGTGGCCGATGCAGGGTTTCGCATGGTGATCAACAATCGCCCGGACGGTGAAGCCGACGACCAGCCCACCAGCGATGAACTGGCTGCTGCCGCCGAAGCCGCAGGCCTGGAATACGCCCACCAGCCGGTGGTCAGCGGCAACATCGCCGAAACCGATATCGACGGCTTCGATGCCATCGTTTCCCTGGCCGACACTCCAGTGCTGGCCTTCTGCCGGACGGGCACCCGCTGCGCCACCCTGTGGGCCCTCAGCCAGGCGGACGAGCTGGACAACGGCACCATCCTGAAAACCGCCGAGCAGGCCGGTTACGACCTGAGCCAGCTAAGCGGTCGCCTCGACCAGCGTCGGGGCCAGTAACCATGGCCCGGGCCCGCCAACTGCTGCGCTGGCTGCCGGCCAGCGACTGGCTGGCCCGCTATACCCGCCAGGACGCAGCCGGGGACGGCCTGGCCGCGATCATCGTCACCATCCTGCTGGTGCCCCAGGGGCTGGCCTATGCCCTGCTGGCGGGCATGCCCCCGGAAACCGGCCTGTATGCCAGCATGCTGCCGCTGGTGATCTATGGCCTGTTCGGCACCAGCAATACCCTGTCCGTGGGCCCCGCCGCCCTCACCTCACTGATCACCGCCTCGGCCGCTGGCACCATCGCCAACGGCGACCCGACCCTGTTCATCCAGGCCGCTATCGGCATGGGGCTGCTGTCCGGGCTGTTTCTGATCCTCATGGCCGCCCTGCGGCTGGGCTGGCTCACCAACCTGCTCAGCCATCCGGTGATCATCGGTTTTGTCAGTGGCTGCGCCATCCTGATTGCTGGCAGCCAGCTCAAGCACCTGCTGGGCATCACCGCCAGCGGCGACAACGCCCTGCAACTGGCCTGCAGTCTCGTCGAGCACCTGGGCAGCACCCACGGGCTGACCCTGGTCATCAGCCTTGTGGCCATCGTCTGCCTGCTGATCCCGAAAAAGCTGGCCGGACCACTCAAGCGCACCGCCCTGCCCAACTGGCTGGCCGCCTTTATCGGCAAGTCCGGGCCCATCGTGGCGGTACTGGTCACCACCTTGCTGTCGCTGGGACTGTCACTGGAACAACGGGGCCTGGCCATCGTCGGCGCCATTCCCCAGGGATTGCCCCAGCCGACACTGCCCTCCCTGGACAGCAGTCACTGGCAGTTATTGATCACCCCGGCCCTGCTGCTGGCCTTCATCGGCTTTGTGGAATCCATCTCCCTGGCCCAGGCGCTGGCCGCCAAACGGCGCGAGCGCATCAGCCCCAACCGGGAACTGTTTGGCCTGGGGCTGGCCAATGTGGCCAGCGGCCTGTCCGGCAGCTTTGCGGTGACCGGCAGCTTTTCCCGCACCACCGTCAGCTACGAGGCCGGTGCCCGCACCCCCATGACCGGCCTGCTCGCCGGTATCGGCATTGCTCTGGTGGCCCTGTTCTTCACCGGCGGCTTTTATGCCCTGCCGCTGGCCACCCTGGCCGCCATTATCGTGGTGGGCATCCTGCCCCTGATAGAGCTGGGTGAACTCCGGCACCTGTGGCAATACAGCCGTCCGGACTGCCTGGCCATGGCCGTCACCCTGCTGGGCGTGCTGCTGATCAATGTGCAGAGCGGGCTGCTGATCGGCATCGCCCTGTCCGTGGCCCTGTTCCTGTGGCGCACCAGCCAGCCCCATGTGGCCGAGGTGGGGCAGGTTCCCGGCACCCAGCACTTTCGCAACGTGGACCGCCACGAGGTGGAAGTGGCCGCCACCATCCTCTCCATCCGGGTGGACGAGTCCCTGTGGTTCGGCAATGCCCGACCGCTGGAAGACCTGCTCTACGACCGCGCCATGGCCCGCCCCGCCGTACGCCATGTGGTGCTGATGTGCTCCGCCATCAACCATCTTGATGCCAGCGCCGTGGAAAGTCTGGAAAGCCTCAATGCCCGGCTGGATGCCGCTGGCGTGCAGCTACATCTGTCGGAAGTGAAGGGACCGGTAATGGACCGGCTGAACCGCACCGAGCTGATCAGCCAGCTCAGCGGGCAGGTGTTCCTGAGTCATTACCAGGCAATGCAGGCGCTGAAAGACAATCGCTGACTCGCCAGCCCAAATCCCGTATGAGCGTGTTGCGTGCCAGCGCGTCTACAGATACCGCAGGTGATACCACACCAGCGCCAGCCACTCGTACCAGATCTCCGGCACCAGGGAGAGCGCCCCGGCGGAAGGCACCCACTCCTGCCGGGGCAGCCGCTTCTGCCAGGCGGCCTGGGCCAGCACCCCCTGGCTCTGAAAGCACAGCAGCGCCCGGGGCAGGTGGGAGCGGTCGCTGACCAGGATGATTTCATCCATGCCCCGGACACCCAGCAGCTCAGCGCTATAGACGGCATTTTCCCAGGTATTGCGGCTACGCCCCTCCTTGATCACCGTCATCCCGGGCCAGCGACGGCGAACCTGCTCGGCCATCAGATCCGCTTCGGTGGGTTCGTTATCGGACAGGGGAGTATTGTGCATGCCACCGCTGACCAGCAGGGGCAGGCCGTGTTCATCCGCCAATTCCGCCGCCTTTTTCAGCCGCCGCAGCCCCCGTGTGGTCAGGGAAAACTGACCGTCATGCTGGCGCCGCCCGGCCCCAAGCACCACCACCGCCTGCGGGGTGATGTCGGTGATACGCTTGGGCAGGGGCGGCAACAGGCCGCGCACCACCGCCGGCAGGGTCGCCCCCACCAGCATCAACAGCACCAGCCAGGTCAACAGCATGGCTGTGCCTCGCCCCGGCGGCAGCATTTTTTGTGCATTCGGGCTGCGGTGCATTGAGAAATCCGGGCTGAGCTCATGTATCCTATGTCCCCTTCGCGGTCGTGGGGTTCCCACACGCACCGCCATATTCCCGTTTGTTTTTAGTGATCAAAAAGAGACCCGATGGACGCACAGTATCGCCCCGATCAGATCGAAGCCCAAGCCCAGCAATACTGGGAGGATAACCAAAGCTTCAAGGTGACCGAAGAGGCCGGCAAGGAAAAGTTCTACTGCCTGAGCATGTTCCCCTATCCGTCCGGCCGGCTACACATGGGCCATGTGCGCAACTACAGCATCGGCGATGTGATCAGCCGCTACCAGCGCAGGCAGGGCAAGAACGTGCTGCAGCCCATGGGCTGGGACGCCTTCGGCCTGCCCGCCGAAAACGCCGCCATCAAGCACGGTCTGCCCCCGGCGGAGTGGACTCGTACCAACATCGACTACATGAAGGGGCAACTCAGGCGCCTGGGATTCGGCTACGACTGGGAACGGGAGCTGGCTACCTGTGATCCGGACTACTAC
>JAKSCQ010000210.1 GCA_022360555.1 Pseudomonadales bacterium | reverse complement strand
TGTGGACGCTGTGAAGCGCCCCTGAACATAGGAACAGAATCATGCGTCATCGCAAAAGCGGCAGAAAACTGAATCGGAACAGCTCTCATCGTCAGGCGATGTTCCGTAACATGGCTGTGTCCCTGCTGGAGCACGAAGCGATCAAGACCACTCTGCCGAAAGCTAAAGAGCTGCGTCGTGTGGCTGAGCCGCTGATCACTCTGGCGAAGGAAGATTCCGTGGCCAACCGTCGTCTGGCTTTCGACCGTACCCGCTCCAAGGAAGTGGTCGGCAAGCTGTTCAACGAGCTGGGTCCGCGTTACCAGAACCGTCCTGGCGGCTACGTACGTATCCTCAAGATGGGCTTCCGTGCCGGTGATAATGCACCGATGGCCTATGTTGAGCTGGTTGACCGTCCCGAGCTGGCGGAAGCTGACGACGAGTAAGCAGCGTCGCAGTGATCAAAAAAACCGGGCTAAAGGCCCGGTTTTTTTATGTCTGTTGCATGCCTGGCTGCTTGTACTATGCTTTGGAAAGGGCATACCGGGCAGAACGTATGGCAATCAAAGGCTTTCATGCACACGTCTATTACGACGAAGGGACCTTCTCTCAGGCGGCGGCCCTGTGTCAGGCCGCACATCAGCACTTTGACATTCCCATGGGCCACATGCACCGCAAGCCGGTGGGGCCGCACCCATGCTGGAGTTGCCAGCTTACCATTCCCCGGCGCCAGGCCGGAGAGGTCATCCCCTGGTTGATGGCCAGCCGTAACGGGCTGACCATCTTTATCCATGGACTCAGTGGTGATGACCTGCGCGACCATACCGAGCTGGTCATGTGGCTGGGGGAGAGTCAGCCGCTGGACTTGAGTATCTTCCAGTATTCCGCCTGATTGCGGCGCTTAGCTCTGGGCTACCTTGCGCCCCCGGTAGAGCACTTCGCGGGAGGGACGCAGGCGTTGCGTCTGTTCGGGTTGCCGGGGGCTGTTCTCCACTGGCTGGCCCCGGTAAAGCCGGACGGGGGGCGTCGTCTCCTTGCGAGGCGGTGGGGGCGGATCTTCCCCTTCCAGTTCAATCAGGGCCAGCCGGATTTCTCCATACAGCCTTTGCAGACCCTGGGAGCGGCTATGCCCCGCATAGTGGGCAAGCTTGTTGCGCAACATCGGGTCGGTCAGTGACAGGGCATCATCGAATTCCGCCTTGATCAGGCGGCGGCACTGGTTAACCAGATTGACGATGTTGTACTGCATCAGCCAGCGGTGATCAGGGGTAGAAGCCATGACTGCATACTCCTCTGCAAGGTTCCGTTTCCCGTCACGGAAACAGAAGCAGAAACCATGCCACAGGTTCTGGTAAAAAAGTCGTAGGTATCCGCCCCGTTTTGGGGCAGGGTGTGACCATGGCGTGGGGAATGCCCTAATCGCGTGCGTGTCCGTGTTCGCGGTAACGCTTGAGACAGTTGGCATAGAAGGTGGTGGTGGCCGGCCAGTCGGAGAATACCCCGATCACCCCCACTTGCCGGGCCAGTACATCCAGCAGGATGAAAGTATCACCATCATTGTCGATGGCTGGCGTGACACTTTGGTAGTACCAGCCGCCACCGCTGGCCAGCGGCCCGGAGCGCTCCAGGGACCAGGCAATGATATCCAGCCCGGCGTCCCGGGCGGCGCGGGCGTAGGGGCTGGGAACGATGTGGTTGTCGCTGTCGGTGGTGACCAGCATCCACAGCGGCGGTGCAATGATGTTGACCCCGTAACCGGCCAGGGTAGCCATGTCGGGCTGCCAGGTGCCGGGGTTCTGCGGATCGAGCCCTTCGGCATCACGCCCATCCAGATACACGGCCTGGCGGCCGTAAGGTGCTTGGTAGTCGATCCAGTAACGGACATCTTGCAGATTGAAGGATTGTGGAAAGACCTGGCTGGGGGGCACCCGGGCGTCACGGTATTCATCAATCAGTTGCCGGGCATAATCCTGCTGGCTGTAATCCCCCTGGTAGGGCATGGCGACCGCCGGGCTTTTCAGTTCCGGAGTCATCTTCACCCCCAGCTCCTGAAACAGGGCAATGCTTTCCTTGTGGCTGAGCAGGGTGCCGCGCTGGCTGTACAGGTCGGTGCGGAAGCCCGGCGTGCCTTGCAGATATTCCTCAACGGTGGTGGCCCGCGGATTGGCCCCGTCCATCTTGCCTTTCAGGGTCTTGAATTGAGTAAGGGTAATGTCACTGGTGCAGCAACGGGCGCTGGCGGGGTTGCTGCCATCATAGGGGGTAAAGGGCTCACTGCACTGGCTGGCCAGGTCGGTTTCCAGGATATTGGTGGTGGTGTGCAAATCGCATTGAGAATGGCGGCATACCAGCTCCCGATCCCTGGTAAAGGCCACATCACATTCCAGAATGCCGGCGCCCATGCGGGCTGCGGCGCGATAGGATTCTTCCGTGTGTTCCGGGAATTGCAGGGGAGCTCCGCGATGGCCGATGGAGAAGTCGCTGGGCTGCTGTGGCCGTCGCTGGCTGGCGCATTCTTCCAGTGCCCGCTTGACCGGTCCCGCGTCCATATCCGTTAACAGATAGTAGGGTCGGGGGCCCAGTTCCACACTGCCCTGTGGTGGGTGCCCGTGTCCGGCACAGGCGGCGGTGGCGCTACCAATGGCCAGGGCGGCGAGAAATCCCTTTACTGCCCAGATCCGTTTCATGATCAACCTCCAGCGTTGCGTTGGTGGTTGAGTCTGCGGGCGGGTTATGACGCTCATGTTTGGGGTCCATGGCGGAGGTATTACAAGGGCCGATGTTGTGTCGTAAAGCACAGTCAGCGGGTCATTTATCGCTCGACTCCAGGCGAAGATTGGCGACGGCAGAATAATACGGGGTGATCCCTTTTTGTATGGCAAGGCCACTGACTGGCCCGGTGGTTTGAGAGCTCCAGATGAGCTTCCCGTCTTGGAGGCGAATGATGGCCATGTCCACAACGACTTCACCTGCATAAGAGGGGGCGCCACTACTGCCAGGTAAAGAACTGAAAACGATGGCGCTGGTGACGGACGCGTTATAGCTCTCCAGACTTTCATGCCAGCCCCTCACTCTGGTGAGAACGATGCAGCATGCCTCATTCACTTCCAACTGTTTTGCGGCGCTGCCTTCAAGTTTAACGGCATCTGTCTTCACAGGGTTCTCCCGTTCAGGGCCTGTTGCCATTGCCAGAAGAAGGTCTTTCACACTCGCAGAGGGCCGGTCAATGGGCGCAAAATCAATAAAGGTATCGACGTATAGATTCTCAAATTCGTCTAAGTGATCTGAGAGATCTACAGAGGGCGTGGAGAGGGAGATTTCGTAAGCGTCGGCATGTTTTTGGTAATGCTGAATCGTTTCAGAAGGAATTCGTTCGAGCATTTTGGGGTATGGGTGGTATGCGCCATGACGGTCACGTATTTCGAGCTCGAAATACGGCGGCGCGATAACGACCCGATCAGCATTTCTTGTGTCAGACAGTGATTCTCGAGGATAAGCCTCTGTACATATTGCTCCGGAGCCACAAGCTACTCCGTTATAAAGCGTTTTAGCGCTCTTGCATCCTGTAAACGTGAAGCAGGCTAAGGCGCAAAGTAGAAGAGAAGGGATGATTGCGTTCATTCTTACTGTCCAAGCATCGGTTTAAGGAAGCGTCCGGTGTGGCTGCCTTTTACTTTCGCCACCTCTTCCGGCGTCCCCTCCGCAATGATCTCGCCGCCGCCGTCACCGCCTTCCGGGCCCAGATCGACGATCCAGTCGGCGGTCTTGATGACGTCCAGGTTGTGTTCGATCACCACCACGGAATTGCCGTGGTCGGCGAGCCGGTTGAGCACATCCAGCAGCAACTGGATATCGTGGAAGTGGAGGCCGGTGGTGGGCTCATCGAGAATGTAAAGGGTGTTGCCGGTGTCGCGACGGGACAGTTCCTTGGCCAGTTTCACCCGCTGTGCCTCGCCGCCGGACAGGGTGGTCGCTGCCTGACCCAGCTTCACGTAGCTCAGCCCCACATCCATCAGGGTTTGCAGTTTGCGCGCCAGGGAAGGAACGGCATCGAAGAATTCGCGAGCTTCCTCGATGGTCTGCTCCAGCACTTCGAAAATGTTCTTGCCCTTGTAGGTAACTTCCAGGGTTTCCCGATTGTAGCGTCGCCCCTCGCAGACTTCGCAGGGTACATAGATATCCGGCAGGAAGTGCATTTCCACCTTGATGACACCATCACCCTGGCAGGCCTCACAGCGCCCGCCCTTGACGTTGAAGCTGAAGCGGCCGGGTTTGTAGCCGCGTGCACGGGCTTCCTGGGTACCGGCGAACAGCTCGC
The DNA here is from genome assembly GCA_022360555.1 of Pseudomonadales bacterium. Lineage (GTDB taxonomy): Bacteria > Pseudomonadota > Gammaproteobacteria > Pseudomonadales > Alcanivoracaceae > Alcanivorax. The sequence continues at coordinate 15,690 of JAKSCQ010000210.1, read as the reverse complement.
GCACCGGGGTGAAGATGCCGGTGTAGGTGGCGGGGTTGGAGCGTGGAGTGCGGCCGATAGGGCTCTGGTCGATATCCACCACCTTGTCGAAATACTCCAGCCCCTCGATGGTTTCGTGGGGGCCGGCTTTCAGGGTGGTGGCCTTGTTCAGTTTGGTGGCGGCTAGAGGGTAGAGGGTGCTGTTGATCAGCGTGGACTTGCCCGAGCCGGACACCCCGGTGATACAGGTGAACAGGCCTGCGGGGATATTCAGCGGGTGGCCTTTCAGGTTGTTGCCGGTGGCGCCGTACAGGGTCAGCCACTTGTCGTCGTCGTTGGTGCGACGTTTTTTGGGGACGGCAATCTGCTTGCGGCCGGACAGATAATCGCCGGTCAGGGATTTGGGGTTGTCTGCAACCTGTTTGGCGGTGCCCTGGGCGACCACGGTGCCGCCATGAACGCCGGCGCCGGGGCCGATATCGATGACATGGTCGGCCAGGCGGATGGCATCCTCGTCGTGTTCCACCACCAGCACGGTATTGCCCAAGTCGCGCAGGCGGGTGAGGGTGTTGAGCAGGCGTTCGTTGTCGCGCTGGTGCAAGCCGATGGAAGGCTCGTCCAGCACGTACATGACGCCCACCAGACCGGCGCCAATCTGGCTGGCCAGGCGGATACGCTGGGCTTCGCCGCCCGAGAGGGTCTCGGCGCTGCGCTCCAGGGTCAGGTATTCCAGCCCCACATTGACCAGGAATTGCAGCCGGTCACGGATTTCCTTGAGGATTTTGTCGGCGATTTCCCCCTTGCTGCCGGGCAGTGACAGCTCGCTGAAATAGGCGTGGGCCTTGCCCACCGCCAGGCGTACCACGTCCGGCAGGGTGGTCTGCTCGATAAAAACATGTCGGGCGGCTTCACGCAGACGCGAGCCGTTACAACTGGGACAACTGGAAGTGGACATGTAGTTGAGCAGGTCCTCGCGCACCGCATCGGACTCGGTTTCCCGGTAGCGCCGCTCCATGTTGGGGATGATGCCCTCGAATGGGTGGTTGCGCTTGATGATGTCGCCGCGGTCATTGAGGTAGCGGAATTCGATGCTTTCCTTGCCGGTGCCGTAAAGGATTTTCTTGCGGATGTCCTTGGGCAGGCTGTTGAAGGCCACATCCATGTCAAAACCCAGGCTCTGGGACAGGGAATTGAGCATCTGGAAGTAATAGACATTGCGACGGTCCCAGCCACGGATGGCGCCTTCGGACAGGGACAGCTCGTCGGAATTGATCACCTTGTCCTCGTCGAAGAACTGCTTCATGCCCAGGCCGTCGCAGCTCGGGCAAGCGCCGGCCGGGTTGTTGAACGAGAACAGGCGCGGTTCCAGCTCCGGAATGGAATAGCCGCAATGGGGACAGGCGAATTTGGCGGAGAAGGTGGTTTCCTCGCCGTCGCCGTCCATGGGCGCAATGATGGCAATGTCATCGGCCAGATTCAGGGCGGTCTCGAAGGATTCGGCCAGGCGGTTCTGCAGGTCGCTGCGGACCTTGAAGCGGTCCACCACTACCTCGATGGTATGCTTCTTGTTCTTGTCCAGCTCCGGGGTATCGTCCATGTCATAGATGCGCCCGTCGATGCGTACGCGAATGAAACCCTGGGCGCGCAGCTCCTCGAACAGATGCAGGTGTTCGCCTTTTTTCTCACGGATCACCGGTGCCAGCAGCATCAGCTTACTGCCTTCTTCCATGGCCAGCACCTGATCCACCATCTGGCTGATGGTCTGGGCGGCCAGGGGCGCATCGTGCTCCGGGCAACGCGGTTCGCCCACCCGGGCAAACAGTAGGCGCAGGTAATCGTAGATCTCGGTGATGGTGCCCACGGTGGAGCGCGGGTTATGGCTGGTGGACTTCTGCTCGATGGAAATGGCCGGGCTGAGGCCCTCGATGTGGTCCACATCGGGCTTTTCCATCATCGACAGGAACTGGCGGGCGTAGGTGGACAGAGACTCCACATAGCGGCGCTGGCCCTCCGCATAGAGGGTGTCGAACGCCAGCGAGGATTTGCCCGAGCCGGACAGACCGGTAATCACCACCAGCTTGTCTCGGGGGATATCCAGATCCACGTTCTTGAGATTGTGGGTGCGTGCGCCGCGAACCAGTATGGTATCCATCAACTAACCCTGAGTACTGTCAAAATGAACAGGGCAGTATAGGCGAATTTCTGTGAAGGGGAAAAGAAAGCGGACGCTTGCACGCAACCCGCTTCACGCGGGCACGCAAAGGGCGTGTAAGCGTGAAGCGTGCTGGTGTGTACGTTATTACAGGTTTTCCTGGGCCCAGTTTACCGCCTGCAGGCGGTTGGAGGCATTGATCTTCTTGAAGATGTTGTAAATGTGGGTCTTGATGGTATGGGGGCTCAGGTTCAGGCTGGTGGCGATTTCCGAGTTCTTGGCGCCGGTGGCCATTACCTTGAGGACTTCCACTTCCCGGTCGGTGAGATTCACCTCGCTGCGCGAGAAGGTCTTGTTGAAGGTACGGCTCTTCATCAGATAGGTCTGCAGCACCGCGCGGGGGAACCACAGCTCGCCGTCGAACATGGCCTTGATGCCCTTGCTCAGCAGCGCCTGGGGGCAGTCGTGCTGAAAGCCGCCGTTGACCATGGGCAGCCCGGCCAGTTTGGACAGGGAGTCATCGCTGTCCACATTGAAGACCGCAATCAGAACCTCGTTTTCCACTTCCTGGTCGGCTTCCAGAAGGTGGGCGATCACCTCATTGACGTCCACGGTGTGGTAGTCCACCAGGAAAAGGCTCTGGTCGTACTCGCGCAGGGTCTCCACGGTGATGTCGTTGACGGAAGCGGTGGTTCTGGCGGCCACGTCCTCTTTCGCCAGAAACTCGGTAAGCAGGGCATTCTGAAGCTGTTGGCTGCCTACCACGTAAACTTGCTGGGTGTGTTGTTGGCTATTCATTGGCCCGTCCATGACAACTCAGGCGTATGCCTAAGAAAAAAAACTGATCAGCAGCTGAATTTATCACCGCTTTGACGGGGGTTCAATTTAGCAGTGCCGGTTTCCTCACCGGTTTTACGGATTTGACGATCAAAGGTGCCGTGGTCCGACCAAGCCCCGATCCTGCGGTCGCACGAATCTGGTGGTACACTGCGTGCCCTTTTGTTATCTACCGAATAATACGGCGGCCACGCCGGTTGAGGAATTCCACGGTTAATGACGGCATCATCTTCCCAGGCCCTGCAGAAAACGGAACGGAAAACCACCGGATTCCTGGCCACTATCTTTGCCCTGCGGATGTTCGGCCTGTTCATGATCCTGCCGATTTTCGCGGTCTATGGTCAATCCCTGGAGGGCGCCACACCGCTGCTGATCGGTACCGCCATCGGCGCCTACGGGCTGATGCAGGCCCTGCTGCAGATCCCTTTCGGCATGCTGTCGGACCGTTTCGGGCGGCGTCCGCTATTGCTGATCGGGCTGCTGCTGTTTGTGGCCGGGGGCGTGGTGGCGGCCATGAGCGACCATATCCACGGCGTGATTGCCGGGCGGGCCCTGCAGGGCGCCGGCGCCATCGCCAGTGTGATCATGGCCCTGATTGGCGATGTGGTCAGCGAGAAGCATCGTACCCGGGCCATGGCCCTGATCGGCATGTCCGTGGGCGGCTCCTTTGTGCTGGCCCTGATCCTGGGCCCCCTGCTGGCCAGCTGGTTGGGGCTGTCCGGTCTGTTCTGGATGACCGCGGTGATGGGCGTTTTCGCCCTGCTGGTGGCCCTGGTCGTCCCGGCACCACGAGCCCTGCAGGGTGAGGCCCTGCCAGTGGCGGTACGCTTCCGTCGCGTACTTGGCAGTAAGACATTGCTGCGTTTTGATGTGGGCATTTTCTGTCTCCACCTGATCATGACCGCCTCCTTCGTGGTGGTACCAGCGCTGCTCTCCGAGCGGCTGGGCCTCACCCTGGCGCGCCACAGCCTGCTCTATCTGGCGGTGCTGGTGGTAGGTTTCGTGGCCATGGTTCCCCTCATTATCCGGGCGGAACGGCGCGGTTCCATTCCGGTCAAACGGCTGGCTGTCGTGTTGCTGGGCGTGTCCCAGTTGCTGTTGGCCCTGGCCGGCGCCCAACTCTGGCATCTTGTGCTGGCGTTACTGGTATTCTTTACTGCCTTCAACCTGCTGGAGGCCCTGTTGCCCTCTCTGGTGGGGCGGGCAGCGCCGGCAGGCACCCGTGGCACGGCCATGGGGGTATACTCGACCAGTCAGTTCCTGGGTGTCTTTGTCGGTGGCCAGCTGGGCGGGGCCCTGTTCCAGTGGGTGGGGCCGGAGGCGGTGTTCTATGGTTGCGGCCTGCTGACCCTGCTGTGGCTAGTGGTGCTGGTGGGCATGCGGGAATTGCCCAAACTGGACAACCGGGTGCTGATGCTAACGCCTGGGCAGGATTGGCAGGCCCTGGCCGGTCGGCTCCAGACATTGCCCGGCGTGGTGGAAACCGTAATCGTGGAAGAGCAGGCCATGGCCCTGCTGAAAGTGGATGCCCGATTGCTGGATGAGGAGCGTTTGGCGGGACTCGCAGGGTCCGGGCAAAGCTGACACAATGGCTGTTTTGCCGCCCACGGCGGCAGTGGCAGCATGAATAATGATAGTCAACACTGACTAACCAAGAGTCACGGAGAGAAAACATGGCGCGCGGCGTTAACAAGGTAATTCTGATCGGTAATCTGGGCGCGGACCCGGAAACCCGTTTTATGCCCAGCGGGGGGGCGGTCACTAATATTCGCCTGGCCACCAGTGAAACCTGGAAGGATCGCCAGAGCGGCCAGATGCAGGAACGCACCGAGTGGCACCGGGTGGTATTCTTCAACAAGCTGGGCGAAATCGCCGGCGAGTATCTGAAGAAGGGCTCGAAGGTCTATATCGAAGGCTCCATCCGTACCCGCAAGTGGCAGGGGCAGGATGGCCAGGACCGCTACACCACCGAAATCGTTGCCAACGAGATGCAGATGCTGGACGGTCGCGGTGGTGACGGTGGCCAGCAGGGCGGCGGCTTCGGCGGACAAGGTAACCAGGGCGGTTACCGTAATGACGACTTTGGCGGTGGTGGCGGAAACGCCCCGCAGCAGAACCAGAATCAGAACCAGGGCGGCGGTTTCAGCGGCCCGGCGGACGATTTCGACGACGATATTCCGTTCTAAGGGTAGGGCATGCCTCGTATCTGGGTGCTGACCCTGTGCTTTCTGATCTTTCTGCTGGCTTTTCTGGTTGTGCTGATGCCGGCGGCGGTGGTGGTCGAGCGGGTTCCGGCCCTGCAGATTGGCGGAGCCCGTCTGCAGTTGTCCGAGCCCCGTGGCCGCTGGTGGCAGGGCCAGGCAAACTGGCAGTGGAAACAGCTGCAGGGCTCGCTGGAATGGTCCCTGGACTGGCACTGGCTGACGCCGGGTGTGCAGTTGGCCACCCGTACCCACCAGGGCGAAAATGCCCGTCTGTCGGGCTGGCTCGGTATGGACTGGGGCGACTGGGAGCTACAGCAGGCCCGTGTTTCCGTGCCGGTGGCGCTGGTGGCCGACCAGGTTCCCCAGGGCGGGGCCGACGGCCGGGTGGATGTTTCCCTGATGCGTCTGCGCCTGGCCGATGGGCAGATCGATGATGCCCAGGGCACACTGCACTACAGTGGTGGCACGGTAACCTGGGGCCGCAACGGCGCCGCGCAGGTGCCGGTACTGGATGGGCGGTTGAGCATGGAAGGCGAGGTGCCGACCCTGCAGGTCAATGACCCTGAGGGCACGCGACTGATGCAGGCCCGGCTGGAACAGGGCCGCTTCCACCTGGAGGTGATGCGTGCCTGGCCGATCCTGCTCGGCGTCAGTCAGGGCGGGCAGCCGGACGATGTGGTCTTCAGGATGTCACAACCGTTTTCGCTCAAGCAGAATCAGGGTTAGGACAATAAAATTATCAGGGCCGGTAACACTATATTGCAATAAATTGCCTTAAAATCCGGTACCTTTGGCAAGGAATTGACTTGCCGCCATCCCCAGGATGTCAGTATGGACAGCCTGGGTCGCCGGCGGGTCAGGCAAATAACGATAAAAGGCTAGAGCAGAACAGTTATGTCGCAGTTGGCAGGTTGGGGCAAGGCGCAACAGTGGGGAGCACCGGTACGCGTGTTACTGTCGGTGCTGCTGGTGATTGCGCTGGCGTATGTCCTGGCCCAGACCGTCTGGCTGCTCTGGTACGGCCCCAATGACCCCATCCCCACGGGCGATCACACTCGCCTTGATGTCTCCGTGTCCGAGCAGGGACCATCCCTGTCCCAGTCACAGGTTCATGAGTGGCAGCTTTTCGGTGCTTTCCAGGCGGAGCCGCAATCCGGGCAGGACAAGCCCACCGATGCCCCCGACACCCGCCTGCGGCTGGAGTTGTTGGGTGTCTTCCAGACGGCCAATCCGGAACAGGCCACCGCTATCATTGCCGAGAAGGGCAAGGAAGGGGAGCTGTTCCATATCGGCGACAGCATTCCCGGCAATGCCACCCTGGAGGAGGTCTATCCGGACCGGGTCATCCTGCGTCGGGCTGGTCGTCTAGAGACCCTGCGCTGGTCGGAATCCTCTTTGGGCGGCGTCAGTGAAGTGGCGCGCCCGGATCCGGCCCCCGCGTCCGCCCCGGAGCCTGCCGTCGCGACGGGGGGCAATGCCGACATGGCCCGCCAACGGCGAGCCATTATCGGGCAGTTGGCGCTGAAACCGGTCTCCGCGGGGAATAACGCCGGCTACCGGCTGGGCAAGCGGGCGCCGGCCCAGATGATCAGCCAGGTTGGCCTGAAGACCAATGATGTGATCCTGTCCGTAAACGGGCATGCTCTGGGTACCGAAGAGAGTGATCTGGCGGCGCTGAGATCCTTTCAGGAAACCCGGCAGGCCAGTATTGTCGTGCAGCGTGGTGACCAGCAATTTACCGTGAACTATCCGCCCTAGTTGAGTGGTTTTTATGATGTCCTTTTTCAGAGCCTCTGCGCTAAAAACAATAATCGTCGTGTTGTTATCGGCGGCGGCACTGACAGTGCAGGCCCAGGTTACGGCCAGTGACGACGGCAAGAGCTGGACGGTGAATATCCGCAATGCGGATATTCAGGCCTTCATCAGCCAGATTGCCGAAATGACTGGCAAGAACTTTGTGGTGGACCCGCGAGTGCGTGCCCGGGACGTGACCGTGGTTTCCACCAAGGCCCTGACGGCGGGCGAGGTTTACGAGCTGTTTCTGTCCGTGCTGCAGGTGCACGGCTATGCGGCGGTGCCATCCGGTGACATAACCAAGATTGTTCCCAATACCACGGCCAAGCAGAGCAACCTGCCGCTGGTGGACAAGAACGAGAAAGGGGGCGAGGAGCTGGTGACCCGGGTGATTCCGGTGGAAAACTCGCCCGTGGAAGAGCTGGTGCCGGTGTTGCGACCGCTGGTGCCTCAGTACGGCCATCTGGCGGCGGTGGGCTCCGCCAACGCCCTGATTATCAGTGATCACATGGACAACATCCGGCGTATGGAGGCCATCATCGGCAGCCTCGACAGTGCTGAGTCCGAAGATGTGCTGGTCATCAAGCTGGAACACGCCTTCGCCGGTGACATGGTCAAGATGCTGGAAAGCCTGACGCCCAAGACCGGAGGCCGTCGCGGCAAGACTCAGGACGGCGGAGTCACCGTGGTGGCCGATGAGCGCACCAATCGGCTGATCATCAAGGGCGACCGTATTACCCGCCAGCGCATGGCGGAGATGGTGCGCAGCCTGGATACCCCGGACAGCTCCAGTGGTGGCGTGGAAGTGGTGCGCCTCAGCCATGGCGATGCCAAGGCCATGGCTGAGCTGTTGAAGAATTTTGCTGACGGGGCCTCTTCGGCCAAGTCCGGGGATGGCAAGGCGGCGGTCGCGGCCAGTGGCGACAAGGTGTCCATCCAGGCGGATGAATCCCTCAATGCCCTGGTGCTTCGCGCCGAGCCGGCGATGATGAAAGAACTGAAGGCCGTGATCAGCCAATTGGATGTGCGTCGGGCGCAGATTCTGATCGAAGCGGCGATCGTGGAGATCTCCGGTGACCAGGGGGATGCTCTGGGCTTTCAGTATGTGGCCGGCAGTGATGAAACCGGCGTGGGTGCGATCAATTTTGGAGGTAGTGGATTAAATATCAATTCTATTCTCCAGGCGCTGGCTACGGATGATCCGTCCGGATTGAGTCTGGGGGACGGGATCACCGCAGGCCTGGGGGAAACGGATGCCAATGGTGATCTGGAATGGGGGGCCCTGATCCAGGCGCTGTCCACTTCCTCGGATGTGAATCTGCTTTCCACTCCCAGCATTCTCACGCTGGATAACCAGGAAGCGTCCATCATCGTGGGGGAAAACGTGCCCTTCGTTACCGGGCAAAGTACCAATACCGGTTCCGGTGTCTCCAACCCGTTTACCACAATCCAGCGTGAAGACGTGGGTCTGACTCTCAAGGTCACCCCCCATGTGGCGGGGCTGTCCACCATTCGTCTTGAGCTGGAGCAGGAAAACTCTGCGGTGAAGGAGTCGGCGGGGGACGCGGTGGATATCGTGACCACCACCCGCAAGCTGCAAAGCACGGTACTGGCGGACGATGGAGAAACCATTGCCCTGGGTGGCCTGATCAAGGATGACATCCGGGTGACGGTGCGCAAGGTGCCGCTGCTGGGAGATATTCCCCTGCTGGGTATCCTGTTCCGGTCCACCAGCAAGGACCGGGTGAAAAGCAACCTGATGGTGTTTCTTAAGCCCACCATTCTGGCGAACAATGATCGCCTGGTGAAAATGAGCCGGGAAAAATACATGGGTCTCACCGCCCTGCAGTTCAAGCTCAACAGCAAGGGCGAGCTGGAGCAGGTGGAAAAGAACCCGATTCCGCAGAGGCTGGACCGGATTTTTGAAGGGCGTGAACCCGTTCAACAGGAATTCCGCGATGCCTACTTTGGAGAGCAGGATTCACCGCAGGCAGGCAGCGAACAGGACCAGGCGGACGCCGCGCCCGAGGCCGAGTAACCGCCAAGCTTGTGGCCCCTCACAAGGAGAGAGGGCACAGACATGATGAAACGCAAAACGCGCCCCAGGGCGCGTTTTGCGTTTCGGGAAGGGAGTGATGCTAAAGGAGAACCGGCGGGGAAGGCCTGACACGCAGGCTCGCATCACGCTTGCACGCCCATCCTGCAAACGTCCGTTTCATCATGGTGGCCTGGCTGCCGGCCTTGGCGCGGCCAGGTTCTTTTCAGGGGTTACGACTGTTGCAGGCTGCGCAGGTTGTCGAGCACGCGTTGGGTGCGCTCCAGCTTTTTGTTCAGTTCTTCGTCGTTGGGGTACAGCGGCGCTACCTGTTTCCAGATGCGGTAGGCTTCCCGGTACTGGCCACGGGCGTAGAGCGCTTCCCCGGTGTTCATCTCTTCGGCAAAGCGCCGCCGGGACCATTGCTCCAGTCGTTTGCGATGGTCGGCCAGGGCAGGGTTGTCCCGGTGCCGGTCGAGAAACTGCCGGGCCGCCAGTAAGGACTGCAATTGCCCGTTACGCTGGTAGCGGGCCATCAGTTGCTCGGCTTCGGTCTGCAATGCCCGGTTACGCTTCGCGCGGGCACGCTTGTCGGCGTTGTTGAGTATCTCTTGGGCCTTTGCCAGTGAGGGAGAAGGGGGCTGGTCCGGTGCCAGTTGATAGGCATGGCGCAGCAGGTCCCGGGCCGGCGCCCACTGCTGCTGATCGGCAAAATATTCCCCCAGCCGGGTGAGATCCTGGACCAGCAAGGCCCTTTCCTCTTGCAGTCGCTGGAGCTCGGCTTTGGCGCGGGCGTCATGGAACTGGCCCAAGGTGTTGGCCAGCTCTGGATTGTCGAGCATGGCTTCTGCCTGGGCGGAGCGGCGATCGGCCATCAACTGGTTAAGCTGCCGGCCTTCCAGGATTGCCAGCGAGGCGATCAACTCATCGATGGCGGATGGCTCGACCACCTTGTCCCGGTGACTCTCGAGCAAGGCGAAGGCATCCGCCCAGCGCTGCTGGCGGCCCAGGGCCTCGGCTTCCTGTATCAGGTGCTGGCGGTAGGTCTCGCTGGCCTGCAGCACGCCCTTGTACTGTTCCTGCAGTAACGGGTACTGCTCATGTTTCGGGCTGGTGTCTTCGATGATGGCGGCGGCCCTTGCGTAGTTATTGTCTACCAGGGCCTCACTGACATCGCGTTCGGGGTTGCCCAGGGTGGCACAGCCGCTGATCAGGCTGGCCAGGGCCAGACTAGTCGCCTTGCGCACGGTGGTACTCCGTATTCATCCTGGCCAGGAACTGGGCAATACGTTGCTCCATCAGGGTTTCTGACAGGGCATGTACGCCATCAATGCGATAGGTGCTGACCGGATCGCTCTTGCCGCGAATACGCATGGCACCAAACTCGGTGGCCCGCACCCGCGAGGCGATATTCGGGTTATCCAGCAGGGGGGCGGCGGCGATGATTTCATTGCCGCCAGCCATATTGGACAGCCGCGAGGCCAGGTTCACGGCGTCGCCGACCACGGTGTACTGCATGCGGTCCCGCGAGCCCAGGTTGCCGGCCAGCATGGCGCCGGAGTTGATGCCGATACGGAACTCCACGGTGGTCTGCCCAAGTGCCTGACGGTGCTGGTTGAGGCGTTCCACCAGGCGCTGGATCATCACCGCACAGCACAGGCCGTGAAACAGGTGCTCGTCATCTTTTTCCGGCACCCCGAACACGATCATGGCGCAGTCGCCCATGTACTTGTCGATGGTGCCCCGGTAAAAGCTGGTGGCGGTGGTGATGGCATCGAAATAGACATTGAGCACATCGCCAATGGCTTCCGGTGACAGGGTTTCGGACAAGCGGGTAAACCCGACAATATCGGCAAACACCACCGTCGCCTGCACATCCCGCCCGCCCAGTTGTACCTGGTCCAGGTCGGCCATCATGTTGCGGGCCACTGACGGGCTGACGAATCGCTGCAGCACCCGTTCCACCTGGTCTTTTTCCAGCATGCTGTGGGCCATGGTGTTATAGGCCTCGATCAATCCACCAATTTCGTCATTGCGGCGGTCCTGGATGCGGTAATTCAGGTCACCTTTGCGCATGGCGCTGGTGGCCGCCAGCAGGTCGTGAATGGGGCGCGCCAGGCGCCGGCTGATCACAAAGGCGACGATAATGGCAATCACGCTCATGATCAGGGTGGCGGTGATCATGGTGTCACGTACGGACTCACGGGCAGCCATGATGGGCCGGTCGGACAGGGAGATGGCGGTGTAGCCGGCCACCAGCTTGCCCACCTGGACCGGCGCGTAGTAGGTGGTGACCGGCTCGTTTTCCAGGTTCCAGCGTTTTATCTGTTCCTGTAGCGGGTTGGCGGCCAGGGGCAGGATGCCGGCCTTGTCGACCAGATTGCCTTCCCGGTCGAAGAGGGCGGCACCGCGCACGCTGTCACTGCGGGTGAGATTGTTGAGCTGTACCTTGAGCAGAAAGGTGTCATCGGCGAGCAGGGGCTCGCGGGCGGTGTTGGCCAGCTGCAAGGCGATGGCGCTGCCAAAGCTGTCGGCCTGCTCGCGCATGCGTTCGAGCTGGTTATTGAGCAACAGGGTGCCCAGCACACTCATGCCACAGAGAATCAACAGGGAGATGGACAGGCCCAGCTTCCAGGCCACCGGGAAATAATCGGGCACATAGGGAGCCACCCACTCGCTCAGGCGAGTGCGTCGGCGGGCTGTTTGTCCTTGCTCGTCTGTCACGGTGCGTCCCTGTTCCAAGCCGTAACGAGAATGGGGCATGCTTGTCAGTCGAGGAGCATACTGTCAAATTCTCATGGAAGGTCAGTACAGCTTATTATGCCAAGAATAGCATTTTCCCCGTGCCGGGTAAGTAGCCGGCGGATGGATTTTTCCTTTGAGCGGAATTAGGACTTGAGTATGGCGTTTACGCGTGAGCGACAGGTTGCCAGCAACGGGCTGGATTTCTTCGTGGCCGAGGCTGGCGAGCCGGGCCAGCCCTTGGTGGTGTGTCTGCATGGGTTCCCTGAATGCTGGGCGTCCTGGCGTTATCAGCTACCGGTGCTGGCCCAGTCCGGGTACTACGCTGTGGCCCCGGATTTGCGGGGATATGGCTACACCGGTGGCCCCAGCGAGGTGGAGGCCTATCGCCAGAGCGAGCTGGCCGCGGATGTGGCCGGACTGATCCGGGCACTGGGCTATGAACAGGCCATTCTGGTCGGGCACGACTGGGGCTGTGCCCTGGCCTGGCAGGTGGCACGCCGATACCCGGAGACTATCAAGGCTGTTGTTGGTATGTCTGTTCCCTATGGAGGCGGTCCCGGCAAGGAGAAGCCCACCGACGCCATGCGGCGCCTGTTCGAAGACCGCTTTTTCTACATGCTCTACTTTCAGGAGCCCGAGCTGCCGGAACAGGAACTGGAGGCGGATGTCTCCACCAGCCTGCGGAAAATTTTTCATGCCCTGTCGGCGGACGGCATTGCCGATTACCGTGCCGAGCCGGATCACACCGGCCTGCTTCAGGGCATGACGGTGCCGGAGGTCCAGCCGCGCTGGATGCGCGAAGAAGACCTGGCCTACTACGTGGAGCGCTTCCGCCATAGCGGCTTCACCGGTCCGGTGAACTGGTACCGGGCCATGGATGCCTCCTGGGAGGAAAGTCGCGAAGACGACAACTGGACCCTGCATATGCCGGTGCTGTTCATCGGCGGTATGCAGGACCCGGTGGTGATGTTCAACCAGAAGGCTCTGCAGCGGATGCCGGATTATGTGCCCGACCTGCGTACGGTGATGCTGGATCAGTGCGGCCACTGGAGCCAGATGGAACAGGCCGCGGAAGTGAACCGGGAAATGCTGGCCTTTCTGGAGGAAATTGATGAGCGGCAATCATAAACCCAGCAACTTTCAGCGGGTGGGAGAATTTCACCAGGCATTTTCCTTGCCGGTGGAGCCCGCGCCGGTGGTCCCGGATGACAAGACCATCCGCCTGCGTCTGGCCCTGTTGCTGGAGGAGTTCCACGAGCTGGCCGAGGCGACCTGTCAGCAGGCCAGCCCGGCCCAGCAGGACTTCCTGGACACGCTTGCTCGCGCCCGCGAACAGCTGGAGACGCTGGACGGGTTCAAGGTGGACCTGGTGGAAGTGGCCGATGCCCTTACCGATATCAACTACGTGACCTATGGTGCCGGACACACTTTCGGCATCGACCTGAATGCCACTTGCGAGGAAGTGCATCGCAGCAATATGAGCAAGCTGGGTTCGGACGGCAAACCGGTGAAGGATGAACGCGGCAAGGTACTCAAGGGCCCGGCCTATTCCCCGCCGGCCCTGGACCGGGTGTTGGCGGCACAGGGGGAGGCGTTGAGTCGCGAGTGACGAGTTTCGAGTTGCGAAAGGCAAAACCCGGGGTAATGTCTTTCGGGTTCTTCGCAAATTCGGGTGGAGGGAGTGTTGATCTTGTTCGCTGACACGCAACACGCATCACGCTTGCACGCAAAAAGCGGGCTTGTCGCGGATTAGAGGAGTGGCACCTTTCTCGGCGTGTCTGTTGTGTTCTGGGAAGGGGCTTGCACGTGATAGTTTGCCCATCGCGAGGGGCATTCGCGTGCAAGCGTGGTGCGTGCCAGCGTGTAAGCGCGTTTAACGCCCGCAATCAGGCTTCGCGCTCTCTCCCGTTTCCATTCTACGAAGAACCTCTTTTCGAAACCCGCTAAACCTGCAATGTCAGTCCCGCCGGCAATTGATCGGTGAGGATTTCGAATGCCCCGCCATGGGCGCTGTGCAGCATCCGTTCCGGCTGTCCGCGCCGGCGCAGGGTGACGGTGACTCGGGCCAACTTGCTGTTCAGGCAGTACTTGTTGCCGCCGGGCGGGTTGTAATAGGTCAGGGCCGCCGCGCGCTCAGGCTGGGTGTTCATATGGATGCTCAGGCGGGCATCGCGGCTGGCCGTGTGCAGTTGCCAGTCAAAGGGGTGGTAATCGGCCCGGGCTTTCAGGGCCTGCCCCAGGCTATTGAAGAGCAGGGTTTCTCCATCCAGCCGCAGGGCGGCAATGGAAAGCCGGGGGGAATAGAGCGGCCCCAGTCTGACCTGGGCGGTGGCACATTCCAGGAAGGCCTCCGGCGCGTTATCAAACCCCACCACCTGCCCCCAGGCATAGCGGTCGGTGTGCTGGCTACCCCAGTTATGGTTTTCACTGCCGGCCCAGCCGGTCACGTCAATGCGCTCGCCATCGAGGTTCAGGCTGCCGTTGAGGCGGATGTGCGGGCGGCTGACCAGGGATTTGGCCTTCGGCAGGCCGCGCTGATAAAACGCCTCGGGCAGAAACAGTAGAGGCGGCTGGCCGTCATCATAATGCAGGTCCCAGTCAAGTTGCCGGCCCTGATGACGGAGTGTGCCGGTCAGGTGCCCTGGTACCAGGCGGTTGTCGCCGGCCTGCACATGCATGGCATCGCGGCCAAAGGCGCAATCATCCAGCGGGAACTCTTCCTTGAAGGCATGGGTTTGGCGGGTCGTGCCATCGGACCATACCGCCCAGACTTCCCCCAGTGCCGGACGCTGGTCGGCAGCCCGGAACAGGGTATAGCGAATCCAGATGGCCTGGGGCTTGCCGGGATGGTTGGCCCGGACAAACCAGGACTCGTAATGCCCGCCTCGGGCTGGAGCCTGCAGGCCGTAGTAGGGAATCATCCGCTCAGTCTCCATAGGCATGCTGTTCATCCACCAGTCGCAGGGCCTTGAACGGGAACGCCACCATACTGTCCCGGTAGGCCACTTCGGCACGGCCAATGGCCTCACGCTGACAGTAGACGGTCATGGGGCAGGTGACCAGCGAGGTCAGCAAACCGTTGCGCCCGTACTGCTTTTTGCCTTCCACGCGCACCAGGCCCAGTGTCGGGTGGGTGAAGGTGAGCCAGTAATGGGGACCGCTCAGTTGAATGGTCAGCTCTCCCTCGCAGGAAAAAGGTTGGCCGTCCAGCGTCACCTCACCCCGGAAGTAACGGGGGGCGGACAGGCTGAAGATACGAGTGGTGAAGGCCCGGATCTGGAAGGCGAAGGACCGTTCGCGGCTCTCGTTGTGCAGTTTTAGCCAGCCGGTCATTTGTTCTTGCAGTAATAGCCCCAGTGTCATGCGCATTCTCCTTGTGGTTGGGGGTGGCTCTCGTCGAGCAGGCGGTCTGCCAGTCGGCTGGCCGCGCGGCTGGCCAGGGCCATGATGGTGACCTGCGGGTTGGCGCCCAGGCTGGTGGGGACGCTGGCGCCATCCATGACATACAGGCCGTCATGGCCGAATACCCGGTGGTCGCTGTCACAAACCCCGTGTTCTGGCGACGCGGCCAGCCGCGCGGTGCCCAGCGGGTGGTAGGCGGTAATCAGAAAATCCATGGGGGTGAGGCGGCGCTGCATGAAGCGGTCCAGTTCCCCCTCGTTGCGCAGACGCACCATGCCTTGCAGGCCGGGTATCAGCACCTCTTCGGCCCCGGCGGCAAAGTACCATCGCGCCAGGGTGTGAATGCCGCGTTTGAACAGGGCAAAGTCCCGCCGGTTGATGTGATAGCGGATCAGCGGGACTCCACGATGAGGCCCGCGTCGCACCGTGCCTTCGCTGCGGTCGCGAATCATAAAGCCGAAATAGGCGGTGTGCTGGTAGTCCTCGGTGAAGCGTACCCAGTCCTTGCCGTACAGATTGTTGAGCAGGCTGTGCCCGGCCAG
>JAKSCQ010000319.1 GCA_022360555.1 Pseudomonadales bacterium | reverse complement strand
TCTCTGGCCGCTTTGCTGGCGCCCTGCTCTGAAGCCGCCTTCATTTGCCGCTCCAGATCACGCTGGCGCTGTTCAAACCGCCGACGTTCAATATCCTGGGCCGAACCATTCATCTGGATCAGTTCAGTGCGTAGGCTTTCTGTGGTGCTGGCTGCACTGTCAGCCAGGCTGTCCAGCTGCTGCTTGGCACTGGAAATGGCCGACTTCAGTGTTTCCAGCTTCTCCTCACCCAACAGGTGGGCACCTTGCTTGGCGCGGCTGGCCGCCCGCAGGAAGGCGTTGAGATTGCCGCTTTGTGCGGCCATGGCACGGTCGTAGTTTTCCTGCGCCGCCGTTACCTGCTCTTGCACAGCTGCCTTCGCTTGGTAAACCGCCTTGAGCCAGGAACCCACACTCAGGACCGCAAACTGTGTCTGATCCCGATACAGCTTGTCGAACAGCTGCCCGGCACCCTCACCCACCTCATAAAACGAATTGCGGATGCCATAGAACATGCGCGTCAGGGCAGCGCCGGCGCTCTCAGCCTTGGATGAACCCTGCACAGCCTTGTTGCCAGCGGATTCTGCCGCTTGGCCCTGCTGCTGATACGCCTTGGAGGTTTCTTTGGCAGCGGCAGCTTTTTTCTTCTCTCCACCAATCGCCTGTTCGGTGGTCTTCTGTGAGGCCTCAATCGCTTTTTGGGTCCGCTCCAGCACCTCGTTGGCCGCAGCAGACACCTCCCGCAGGGCTTCCGCGTACTCCTTCTGGGTGATGATGTTGTTCTGCAGGGCCTGGTCCAGGTTACCGATCAGCTCTGCACGGCCCGCTTCGGAATCAATGCTCTGCATGGCGGCGCGGAAGGCCTCCAGCAGTACCTTGGCTGATTTCTCACCCTCAAGACCTGCACTCTTTATCTGTTCAGCGACGGACTTGAAACGGGTAATCGCCTCTTGTTCTACTTGAGTAAAGCCCCCTGTGAGCTCACCCAGATCCAGGTTCAGGTCTTGAAGTGCCTGCCCAAGACCGGTTCGCGCTGCCTGGGCAGCAGCGTCTGTGGCCTGTTTTTGTTTTTTCCCGGCCTCAACGGCGGCTTCAACGATGGCGTCATAATCTTTGGACACTTCCTCACGGGTTTCACTGCTCGCTTTTTGTTGCTGTCGAGCCGTCTCCTGCGCTGAATCTGTACCCGCTTTCGTGATCCGCTCAAAGTGACGTCGGATATCCCTTCCATCTTGATCAATGGAATCCAGCCACTTTTGTGAAGTATCACTAAAGGAATCCGCCACCCCCTGCAGTTCAGCCGCCCACTCATCGGCCCCAATCGCATCCAGCGCCTTCGCCATACTGGAAGTGAACACCGCAAGCTGGCCGGACAGTGTCGCTACCGCCACGCCAAACGCAGCCGTGATGCCATTCCAGACGATGGCCACACTGGAACCGAACACCTCTACGGCAGTCAGCGCCCCAGAGAACGAATCGGAGAAGTCACTGGCCCACTGCTTGATGCTGCCGTCCTTCTGCATATCACGCAGAGTAATCAGCAGCTCATTCATCCGCTGTTTCAGGGAATCCAGCGCGCCGGCTTTTGCCGCCTCTTGGAAGAAGTCGGTGAATTCCTTTCGCAGCCCGGCAAGAATCCCCGTGAAATTCTTTGCCCGCTCCGCACCCGCCCCCTCGGACATGCGCCCCAGCTCATCAATCAGCTGAGTCATCACATCTTTGCCAAGCTCACCATCCGACGCCATCTGCCGGATCTCGGCACCCGTTCGGCCTGTTACCGTGCCCAGGGCTTCCATGATGGGGATGCCCGAATCGGTGATGCTGTTCAGTTCTTCCAGTTGAAGCCTGCCACCCTGCCAGGCTTGCCCCAGCTGCGTGATAACGGTATCCAGCGTTTGCGCACCGCTACCATATTTGGCATTGGCATCGATCAGGCTTTGCAGGGAGCCGTTGAGGGGATCAATCCCTGCAACCTGCAGGCGCCGGGCAGCTTGCGCGGTATCGGCTAGGCTTTGGCTGTTGCGTTCGGCAATGCGGTCCACTTCTTCCAGGACGCGCTTACCCTCTTCCATGGAGCCATAAAGCGCGCCGAACTGCCGCTCCAGCTCCTCAAGATCACTACCTGCAGTGATCAGTTTGGTGATGCCAGCGCGCAGGGTCTGGAAGATGCCCACCCCGGCCAGCAGCCCCACCAGCTTGCCCTTAATGCCACTCATGGCATTGCCGAAGCGGCCACCTTTCTGGCTCGCTTGCTCCAGCGCCGCACCATGCTCACGGGCTTCTGCCGTCGCCTGGCTCAGCTTACTCTGGGTCTGATCCAGTTCTTTCTGGATCCGATCTTCCGCTTGACCCAATTCATTGGTTTCAATCCCGGCACGGCTCAATGTGCGGGAATACTTCGCCAGTTCGCGCTGGCTGCGGTTGTATTCTGTGTTGGCAATGCTTTGTGCTGTACGCGCCTGCCGCACCGC
Source organism: Pseudomonadales bacterium (assembly GCA_022360555.1). GTDB lineage: Bacteria > Pseudomonadota > Gammaproteobacteria > Pseudomonadales > Alcanivoracaceae > Alcanivorax. The sequence goes on along the minus strand of JAKSCQ010000319.1, from coordinate 5,246 downwards.
AATGGCGTATTCGGCCTGCGTCTGCCCTGCCTGTTTGCCTTCCTTCTTCAGCTTTTCATAGGCTGTAACAGCCTCTTCCAGCGCCTTACTGGCACCCTTGGCATTCTCCTCTGCCTCTTTCCAGCCTCGCGCCGCTTCCTGCTGTTTCTCGAGATCCTTCAGCTCGGCTTCAAGCTTTTCGGCTTCTTGGGTGACTTTTTCCAGTGACTCTGCCGCCGGATCAGCTTCAGGGCTGATCGCATTCTTTGCCCGGAGCACCAGGCTGACAACCGCTTCTTTCAAGGCCATATTTAGCTCCAAAACAAAAAAAGCCCGCAAATACAAATATTTACGGGCAAAAATAGGTCACCAAGGAAATATGTAAATTTTGTCATTTACATATTGACAAATGGAAAAACACCTGGGAAAAGATACAAAATTACCGATAGTAAACCTTGAGTTTATATTCCGAACCCCGATAATTCGTGTTGCAATTAATACATCACCAACCAATCAGAGAATCCTATGACTGCACTTCGCCAAGAAGTCGCCTTCAAGCGCATCGACATCAAGCGTCGCGCCAAGGGTGAAGTCATGTCTCCGCGCCCGACCACCGGCGACCACAAGAAAATCGTCCGTGCCGCTACCGTAGAGACAGTCATCCGCAACGGCGAACTTCTGTCTGAACTGGCTAAAATCTAAGATCGGTTTATGTCTGGAGAGGTCGAACATCAAGATGGCTGTATTCGAAATCTTGATACCGACGACCTAATAGACATCAACCGGTGGATGATCCAATCGTTCACACCAAATGAGCCAATCGGGGTTTTAAGCCGAGAAAACCTCGAAATGGCTCAACAAAAGCCAAGCATCGTCAAGTATATTCGCCAGACAACTGATATGGCGCTATTGGCCGCATCGCTCATGCATGCACTGGCCCGCCTTCACGCATTTCATAATGCGAACAAGCGCACAGCTATTGCATCTGCGATTATTTTCCTTCGGATGAACGGCTATCAGTGTACCCCTCCCGTAGCAGAAGGCTTAAACATCTGCGCAGGCATTGTGCTCGGCCACTACGAAGTTGATGAAGTTGCAGACTGGCTGGCTTCACACTCCGAAGCTTCTGATTCGGCCGGGTTAGCACATGACACAATGTTCATGATACTGGGCGAATACTTCGAAAAAGCATAAGTGCCCGGCTGCCTCTCTTTTGAGAAGCAGCCTCAGGCATTAGCGCTAGCTCTCCAGCATGATCACTTCAAACGGACTGGATTTGCCCGTGGGGGTACGCAGGTTGCCGCTGAGCTGCCCGGTAATGAACTCATCGCTCATCAGGTCCATGGCCTCATTAGCGTTCAGAATGGCTTCATGCACGATCACACGAGCCTTCTTGCCGGTAGCCAGGTTCTTGCCTTCCAGAATGATGTGGCGCGGCTTCTGAATTTCCGTGGCACCCAGCACCTGCATACCGGATTCGGCGTTATAGTCGTAATCGACTTCCACCGCTATGGCAGCACCAGAATCCAGAGCCTTGATCAGGCCCGCATCCTCATCCACTTCGTAGTCATCGCCTTCTACCAGATCGGTGGGACCGGTCGGGTCGGTAACGACAACACTGGTGCCATCAATATTGGAATGGGCCAGCTTCACCCACTGGCCTTCCACCAGGGTGATGGCCTCATCGGTCACGCTGCCAGCGGTGACAGAGTGCGCGGCACTGGTGCCGCCCAGGGCTTCAGCCAACAGCTCCGCCGGCAGGGAATCGAAAGACACGGCCATCTGCGCCGGGTCGCCCGGGATATTCACCACATCCAGCGCCTGGCCATAGGTATCCGGCTGCTTGGAGATGCGGTTGCGCGCCTCGGTGCTGGGCGGGGTCAGCTCAAAGCTGGGGACGTTGATGGGGCCGTTCAGGGCACCGACGACGCCCTGATTAACCTCGCCAATAAAGACCTTGCCGGCGAAGATGAGGCCGGTGTCTTGATACGACATGGTAGTTCTCCTTTGGCGCAGGGCGCCGTTGGTTTGGGTTTAGGGTTTGGGTTCGAGAATGAGCTGGTAGCCGGCAGTCACGGTGAGTGCTACCCAGGCCACGGGATAGCCATCCTCGGGAATGTTGAAATCGGCATCACCCACTTCGCTGCTCAGGGCATAGCCATCCAACTGATCGGTATTGTTGCGGTCTGCCAGCGCCAGAATCAGGTCATGCAGGTGACGTTGGAGCTTCACAGCCACGCCCTGCTCTGCCTTTTCCGCCACGATGATGTGGAAGGTCACTTCACGGCGCAGCCGCCCGCCGCTGCTCTTGCTCGCACGGCGATCATCACCCGGCTGCAGGGCGATGAAGGGGAATTCCTGTTGGGAGTCCATTACCAGGGCATGAGCCAGCCAGCCTTCGTACAGGTGGGCTCCGGCGTCACTGTGGTAACCGTTGGCCTGGGTAATGCTCTCCAGACGCTGCCGGTAAACACCGGTAATTTGCTCAGAGGGAATCATTCAAATAACTCCAGCAGCATGCCTGCCACTTTACGGGCGGCGCGGTCCTGCAGTTCTTGGGAGAGATCGCTGCGCACAGACTGGAACACCTGGCTCACGCTGGGGCCATGAAGCACTTTAAAGTCATCGCGGCCCTTTCCGGTACGCACAGCAATACCGGTGGCTCCGCTACCGCGCAGACCTGGCACATAGAAAAATTTAGGCGCTCTGTAACGCTGGCCCGGCTTGATCATCCCTGTGACACCACCATGCTTGGTGCTGCCCTTGCCACGCTTCGGGTGTTTCTTCGGGATCTGGATACCCCGGTTTTCAAACCGGGAAAGCAGCACGCCCCGCCGGGTAGCCTGCACACCAGCTTCCCAGCTATCGCCCTTTTGCGCCGGCGGGAACACTCGCAGGTGCCGACCGATATAGGATTTATTCAGCGCCACTTGTTTGCTGATTTCCGAGATGCTGCGCTCACGGCCAAACTTGGCCGCATCGCTCAGCGCTGTCTGGATTGCGACGGCACTGTGTTTGCCTCCCAGCTGGGCAATGGCATCCAGCACGATCTTCATATCACGGCTGGCTTTGCTCATCGCTGCACTTCCACCATCAGGGTGGTACCGGTATCACGCTCCAGCGCATGCACGCGCCAGGTCTCACCATTCAGCGTTACCTGGTCACCCCGGCGGGGATGCGGCCAGGCATCCTTGGGGTACTCCACATAGATCAGCGTGGCGATCAGGGCGCCCATGTCGTCGCGCACGTCGTCATAGTCCAGCGTGGCAACGGTTTCCACAGGCGCTTTACCCGTGTTCAGTGGCCCCGGCGCAATGCTGGCCGGGTCACCGTAGAAATTGAAAACGGCGCTATCCAGCGCCGTTTTGTAGCCATAGAACTGGCTCATGGTCAGAAGGCGTCGTTAAGACGCACCCGACAGGTAGTATCACCATTGGCGGCAGCCTCAGTGAAAACACCGACCTTGGTGTTATCGGTTACCGTGGTAGTGATTTCGCTGACATCCGCATCCCAGTAAGCGGGATCACCAGCAGTAGGCTCGTCGGCAGTCGTCTTGGGCAATTCCCAGACACCGCCCGTTTTCAAGGTGAGCTCTTCGTTTGCAGCAGCATCGTGCAATGCCACACCAAACAGAGAGCCCATGACGATCAGGTCGCCAGAGGCGGCCAGAGCAGCGGCGATAACGGTGATGTTGTCGCCACGCTGGATGAAGTTCTTAGCCATGATTGCACCTTTGCATCATTGGAGAATGAGGGTGCGGGCCCCGAAGGGCACCGCGGGGAGAGACCGGTCAGCCGGGGTTATGCCCCGGCGTTTTTGAACAGGCCACGGTGGTCGATAACACCGGCACCGAAGTCCAGGCGAGCCTTGATCTTCACACCGTCCACGTCGAAGCCCTGCTGGGTTTCGATGTACACGCCTTCTTCACCGGTGAGGTAGGCATATTCGATGGTGTCGATACGGGCAGGCGCGGCAGACAGGTACCAGGCGGTTTCACTGGCGTCATCCAGACGCGGCTCTACCACCACCTGCAGCTTGCCGGCGAACGGATTCACGTCCGCGCTCTTGGCGCTGAGGATCTCAGCAACGATCTGCTGGGCCTTGGTTTCCAGTGCCGCCGGCACGATCAGGTATTCGGCCATCAGGTTCAGCGGGCGCTTGGCGTTGATGCCAGTCTGGCGGCGCATCTTCTTGCGCGCTTCAGAGAGGCTATCCACGCTCAGGGCAGCGCCAGTACCGAGGTTGTTGTGATCGGCATGGAACAGCGCCTTGTTATCGGCCATCTTCACGTTGCCGGTGATCAGGCCCCACACCACGTTGCTTTCCAGCTCGGCCGCACTGGCACCAAAGGCACCCGGCACACGGCTGAAGGCATCCAGGTCATCGTTGATGATGGTCTGGCGGGTCAAGGCGATGATCTTGCCGTAGGTCTCCAGCTTGTAGCGCTGGTTGTCTTCGCCCATGGAGCCGTAGTTGAACTCCCCGGATTCCTTCACCTTTTCCAGTTCCGGCGCTTCACCGAGCTGCGCGCGATTGATGAACTTGAAATCGCTGGCGCTGGCCTGGCGGCAGAAGGCGGTGAAGGTGCGCGGAGCAGCTTCGTAGCCGTTGCGCAGGGTCTTGTTTGCCACGTCCGCCAGAATGGCCGGGAAGTCGCTGGTGGAGTGCATGGCCTTGGCCGCGATCTCCATGGGGGTCATGCCACGGGTGGAGCCGCCACCGGCGTGAATCACTTCCGCCGCCATGTTCATCAGGCTCATACCGCGGAATTCGCGGGAGCCATCGGTCAGCGGATGCTGGCTGGGGTTTACGCGGTTCATGAGGGCACCGGCCAGCCCAACACGCAGGGCTTCACCATCGTGGACTACCGCCACATGACCGCCCGGCACGTTGTTCTGGCTGCGGGCGGCCAGCAGGTTCAGCACTTCGTTGCGAGCATCAGCCACGCTGGTGCCGGCATCAATCATGCGGTTCAGCTCGGCTTCTTCAATGCGGTGGGTGCTCGCCAGGTTGCGCAGCTCGCTGATACGGGTGCGCTCCTGAGCGACTGCCGAAGTCGCCGCCGCCTGGGCATCGGTACCTGCCGGTACCGGCGGCGGGTCGGTCCGGCCACCACGGTTCTGGGCAGCCGTGGCAGCAGCTGCCGGCGGGGTGTCATCATCGCCTTCGCCACCAGCAGCATTCTGTGCGGCCTGGGCATTGGCTTCAGCGGCTTCGACGCGGACCTTCAGCTGCGCATCGGTTTCGCCTTCCCGGCGGGTCAGGCC
>JAKSCQ010000318.1 GCA_022360555.1 Pseudomonadales bacterium | reverse complement strand
CGACTGGATGCGGTGGCCCAGCGCCTCAAGCAGGCCCATGACATGGCATTCCGTGTGGATGAGCAGGTCATGCAGCAGCTATCGCAGCAGTGTCAGGTGGCCGAGAGCGGGGCCCGTCAGGTGGAAGCGGTCATCGAACAACAACTGATGCCATCCCTGGCTCAGCAACTGCTGGGCTACATGGCTGATGATGACATGCCGGACATCCTCACACTGACACTGGACGAGCAAGGACAGATCACGGCGGTATTCGCCGATCAGCCCGAAGAGATGGAATCGTTGAGCGCCTGATCAACAATCGTAATCTGACAAGGACTGTCCCATGGATATGGATAAATACCTGGACAAGGCCAGAGACCTGCTAGACAGCACCTCACAACCCCAGGCCGGTAATCTGGGCAACCCGGTCTCCGGCTTTTCCAATACGCTTTCCGATCAAGGTAGCGCAGGCCTGCTTGACGGGGAGGTGCTATCCGGCCTGGCACGGGGGGAGATTTCCGTCGATAGCCTGAAGGCGTCGGTCATGCAGCGCCTGGATCAGGTGGCCGGTGGTGCGGTCGGGCGATTGATGGATGCTCCAAAATGCCGTTTCTTCATTGATGTGGCGGGAATGGGAGAAGAAGCGCTGGCGGTGGAGTGTTTTTCCTCTCAAGACATGGCCCTGTCTTCCGCGGGACGCATGCAGGTTGATGTGCTAACCCGCATCGAGCCTTCGCTGGCATCCCTGCCCGGCGAACCGGCCACCCTGAAAGTGGAAGGTGTCGGCGGCCATGAACAGCACTTTGCTTTCATGGTGGAGGCCGTGGAAGAGCTGTCCGCCAGCCCGGAAGGGCCCCGCTTGCGATTACACCTTGCCTCGCCGCTATACCCGCTGGACCTGAATCGTCATAACCGGGTGTTTCTCAACAAGACCGTGCAGGAAATTATCGAACAGGTCATGGAAGAAGCCGGTTTCAACGCCGATGCCATCCATATTGCTTTCACACAGGCCCAGCCGGCGCGGGCCATGACCGTTCAATATGAGGAAAGCGACCTGGATTTCCTGCAACGGCTACTGGCCCGTGACGGTGCCTTTTATGCTGTGGTCCATGACAGCAGTGGGCCACAGTTCCACTTTCACGATGACAGTGCCGCGCTCCAGGACAGCCTGGGTAGTGCCATGCTGGAATACCACCCGGAAAGTGGCCAGGCCCCGGGAAGTGAGCGAGTGTTCCTGGTGACACGCACGGTTCACTGGCGCAGCGCCACCGTCAATGTGCTCGACCATAATCCGGATACACCGGACACCCCGCCCCGAGGGTATGCGGAAGGCCTGGGCGGGCGTGGTGATCAGGGCTACTGGGGCATCAATGCCGTGGATGCCGAGCAGGGCAAAGCCATGGCCCGTATCCGCAGCGAAGCGGAAGATGTGCAACGACAAACGGTGATTGCCCGCACCGACAGCGGTCAGTTTGTCCCCGGCATGAAACTGGTTCTGGCAGGCCATCCCACCCATGAAGGGGAATGGCTGGTAGCGGCTGTCGCCATTCAGGGCGATCAGCGTGTTGGCCATGCCTTCGGCCAGAATAGCGACCGACCCGGCCTGCAAAGTGAATTGACCCTGGTCCCGGTTTCTATTCCCTGGCGCAGTGCCGGTAACTGGCAGCGTCCGCCGGTACACGGCAGCTTCTCTGCCCGGGTGGAAGGCGATGGCGGTGACTACGCCTACCTGGATGATCAGGGCCGCTACCGCATACGCCTTCCCTTCGATCTCAGCGACACCCCGGAAGGCGAAGCCAGCCCGCCAGTGCGCCTGATGCAGCCCTATGGTGGGCCGGACAGCGGCATGCATCTGCCGTTGCATGCAGGGACAGAAGTCCTGCTGAGCTGCGTCAATGGCGACATCGACCGCCCCATCATTCTGGGTGCCCTCAGTAACCCGCATACCCCCAACCCGGTGACCAGCGCCAACCCCAGCCAGCACATCCTGCGTACCCGGGGTGGCAATGAACTGCTCATGGAAGACCGTGCCGGTGAAGAACGCATCGAACTCTTCACCCGGGATCGCCAGAACCGCCTGAGTCTGGATGCCAAAACGGAGGCCAACCAGGCCACCCTTGAAAGCGTGGAAGGGGACATGACTTTGCGGGCAGGTGGCAACATGAGCACCGAAGTGGGGGGCTCCCAGACTCTCCAGGTCGGTGAGGACCAGACCGTCACCGTTGCCCGCAACCTCAAACTGATGACCCAGGAAGGAGAGATCGAACTTCAGGCCGGCACCGACCTGTTGTTCAAGGCCGGTGACAGCCTGCGCATGGCTACGGACAACGGTGACATGACCTTGCAAGCCGGCAAGGATTTCATCGCCAAAACCGAGGGAAGCTTTTCCCTGGATGTGGTTTCCGGCGATGCGTCCATGGTGGTGAACAACGGCGAGCTTGGCATGGATGTGCAGGGCGCCATCACTCTGCGAGGTGCCGGTAGTGCTCCCATTCGCCTCAGCCAGGGGGGCGGCACCATCGAAATCACCGCGGGGGGTGACCTCATTATCGATGGCAGCAATGTGGAGATTTCCGGTGGGTCCATCAAGGTGGACGGCCAGACAGTGGGTAGCAACTAATCCTGCGCAACAAGAAAAACTGGGCATGGGCACCATGATCCATAAACATGCAATGCGGGATCAGTAGACACAATCAGGGAAGATGACATGGGTTGGCAGGACAGTATCAGCGACAAGCTTGAGGACGCCCTCGGTGATTTCAAGGATGAAATCGGTGAACGGCTGACGCAGGAAGGTGCTTCTTTTCTTGATCCCGGCGGCAATGGCCTGGGAGGTGGCGAGCTCACCCTGACGGTGGATGGTTTGCCCTTGCAGCCTTATGCGCTTGGCGCGGAATCTTCCCTCAGCCAGGTTTGCGAGTATCGTTTTTATTGTGCGATTGCTCCGGGAGTGGAGCCTGAGCGTTTTCTGGGCAAGGTGGCGGATTGGTGTTGCACCAGTGCCGATGGGCTGGAAAGTGACCAGACTGGTAAAGTGACCCACATTGAAATCGCTCGAATCCTGCCGGATGGTCAGGAAGAATGGGTATTCGTCGTCGCCTCCGGGCTTGCCGCGCTCCGGCAACAAAGTCGCTACCGTATTGTTCATCGTCGCTCCGTGATTCAACTCGCTCAGGAGTTGCTGGAAGAACACGGGCTCACGGTGGATAACCGTACTCGTGAGCGTTACCCGGTGCTGGATTGGACCGCCCAGGTAGGCGAGACCGACCTGGAGTTTCTGCAACGGCTGTTGGCTCGGCATGGCATCTGGTTCTATTCCATCAAGGCCGATCAGGGCGAGATGATTGTACTCGCCGACAGCCAGCACGGTGCGAGCCGGGCTGAACGGGGCCAACTGGACGTGATTGCTGAAGTGGGAAGCGTTCGTAGCACGGCGGGCGCTTCCTTCGTGGCGGTGCGTCAGGCCCGACGCTATTACCGGTTACGCCCTGGCCAGAGCCGGGTTCATCAGCAGGTGTGCCCCTCGGATCAGACAGCGCAGACACGGGACTCCCGGTCCAGCGGGGGAAATCGCACAACAGAGCAAATTCTCTTTGAAGGCGGCAGTGAAGATGATCGCGAAAGCCAGACCCGGGCTCGTATTGAGGCGGAAGCGCAAACGTGCAGCGCTCACTCCATTCGTGTAGCCGGAGCCGTCGGAGATGTGCAGCCGGGCCAGTGGCTGCCTTTGGAAGGGCTGGGCCCTTGCCTGGTGACCCATGCCACCCTGACGTTTTCCTCCCCCCGCAACCATCAAGGTAACACCCCTAACGGCTTCACCTGGGAGGCGGAACTGCTACCCCTCTCGCAAGCCTACCGGCCTGCAATGCCCGCCAAAAGACCAATGCCACTGGTGTTTCCTGCCCGTGTGGAAGCCGACGGCCCCTACAGCAACCTGGATGGCCAGGGTCGCCGCAAGGCGCGCCTTGGCCTGGATAATGATGACCAACCGCTGACCGAAGCCAGCCCCTGGTTACGTCAGTTACAGCCTCACGGCAGCCTGCCCGGTATCAGCGGTGAACCGACCGGTTGGGACTGGCCTCTAAGACAGGGTGCAGAAGTGTTGCTGACCTGTCTGAACAATGATCCGGACAAGCCTTTGATACTGGGTTATGCCCCGGCCGCCTCCCAGCCCGGTCCGGTGACCGCTGACAATGCCACTCAAAACCGCGTCCTCACCCCTGCGGGCCACCAACTAAACCTGGATGACCGCAAGGACGCACAGGCCATTACCCTTAATACCCCCCATGGGCAATGTCTGCTGGAACTCGACGCTAACAGTGAAACCCCCATCGTGACGCTGGCCTGTGAGCAGGGCGCCCTGCTGATGCGAGCAGGGCAGCATCAGAATATTGAAGTGGGCAAGAGCAGTCAGACACGCGTCGGTAGCGACAGCACCGCGCAGGTCATGAATCGATCATCGACCGAAACGGATTCCGGCGTCATTCATCACCAGTCGCAGACGCGTACGCACCTGACAGCCAAAAGCAATACCTCGCTGGATGCCACCAACAACCTGGAACTCTACAGCGCCGCCGATACCCAGCTACGGGTACAGGGCAGTGCAACCATTACGGCGAAAAAGGGCCAGGCCTTCAACGTCGGCGGCAACCTGCACCTGCAAGCGGCTGAAGCTATTGATATTCGTGGTGACGGCAGTGGTGATATCACCCTCCACCAGGGCGGCGGAGGTATCACGATCAAGAAAGACGGCACCATCCGCCTCTTCGGCAATACCGTGACGCTGAAAGGCCAGAGCGGAGTCACCTTCAATGGTGACATGGAGTACAGCGTACCCCAAGGCGTGAAGGCGGATAGTCCTGGCCCCCAATCCCCGAAACAAGCGGCGCTGATTCCGAAACTGGACCTGCCAACGAAAGACCCCCAGAAGGTGAAAACCCTGTCCATCCTGCCCCTGCGGCATGCGGCCTTCATCACCGACGACGCGGCGGCTATGGGCGCGGTGCCGTCCCTGCCGGGGCATGTGTCTCCGCCGGTCACGCTGAAGGACGCCAAACCGGCGGTCCGCGCCCTGCGCACGGGCTACCTTTACGTGCTGGTGGAGCGCCAGGGCGAGCGCATCTGGCGGCAATACCGCACCCATACCGACGGCTCTCTGGAAAGCCTGGACGCCCCCGGCGTGCCCTATGCTGCCACGGCCACCCCGGCGTCCGGCGCCACCGTGGTATTACACCGCCCCAATGACATCCGGCAAACCTGGTGGCTGTTCACCCCGGACCCGCTCACCCCGGCCAAGCGACAGGACTACGAGGACAACGCCGACACCTATGCCCAACAAGGCAAATGGCAGGCGTTTTCCCCGCAACAGTGGGTTCAGGGCCAGCGCGACCTGGCACACAGCCTCACCGGAGAGCAGGGCCGCAATACCGTGCTGGATGCCCGCCAGCAAGACGACCCGGCCCTGCGCCGGGCCCTGCAAACGCAGCCCTTCAGCCCCGGCCCGCTGGACCGGGCCCTGGATATCAACGCTCTGGCTGGTGGCGTGGACCACACCCTGAACCAGCTCCACCAGGACGGCGGCGCGGCCCTGGTGCTCAACGACGTGATTGGCATGGCCCAGACCCTCAACGCCTGGCGCAACGGCGCACTGGATACGGTGAACGTTTGGCGGGAAGAGGAAGACGACCAAGGCGTCAGTAACGACTGGAAAGTGCAGATCCAACAGCAGATCGACCTGCTGCACCAAGGTTATGCTGGCAAGAAAACCGCCGGCTTTATGGGCCGGGAAAACCGCACCTGGGACACACGCACGCAAACGGCGCTGGCCGCCCTGGACTATGAAGAACAACAAAAACGCCGCTTGTATGGCGACGAACGCTTTGAGGCGTTACATGCTGAGGAATTCGCTCGTCGCCGCGCGGAAATTGAACGTCAAAGCCAAGGCTGGCTGGATCATCAAGTTAACCAGCAACACAGCCCGGAACAACAGGCCGCCTACCAACAGGAATTCGAGCAGGACTACCTGTCGCGCCTGGATGCTGGTGCAATGAAGCAAGTGAAAAATCAGTTCGCACAACACAACCGCGAGGCGGAACAGGCCATGGAGTACCGCGCCGCGGACCAGCTTACGGTGCTGCAAAGCGACGCCCTGCTTAACGCCCTGCATGCCTATGATAAGGCCAACCCCGCCAGCGGCGTGCGGTTCGCGGCCCAGACCGGCCTGTGCGTGCATGGCCTCACCGGTTGTATGTCGGGCCGGCAACTGCTGCACGACTGGTACAGCGCCCGCACCCTGACACCGGACAATCTGGCCCTGCGCAGCTATGCGTTCAACCAGAGCGACGCGGAACAACAGGTGCAGGCGATCCTGAACGACCCGCCGGCAATGGGGCCGGCCATGCCCAACCCCAGCGGGGCGGTGAAGGACTTGTTGCTATACTTCGAGCGCCTGGACTCGGCCGCCGCCGCTTTGGACGGTCAAGCCGCCTTGGGGCTGGCCCTGAGCTGGCAAGTGAGTTTAGGGCAATCTCTGTTGCGTGCTCATTCCCCCAATGCCGCCGACAAGGTCATGGCAAAAGGGCTTGCGGCCCTGATGCGTACCTCCATTGGCAAGGAAGCGGTGAACCTGAAGCTGGATGAGCTGGTGCAACAAACCGGACAGGCCAATCCGTACCTGCCCCAACATAGCCGGCAGAGTATTCAGCGCAGCGTTCAGGGCAATGTGGACGATGCCCTGCTCAAACAAATGGCTAACAGCAAGCACAGTCACTTCTACCAGACCCGTGTCTACGGGGGCCTGTTGTTCCTGGAAGCGCTGGCGTTCTTCATGAAAGCCCGACAGGAAGGCAAGGATAGCGCCCCCTGGTATGATCTGGCCGCCTCGGGCCTAGCGGCCAGCGCCGCCGGCACTCGCCTGCTGGGCGCCGGCGCGGAACTGGCCGCCACCAGCTTCACCGACACCGCCCGCAGTGCCCAGGCGGCCCAGGTGGTCCACGGCGGCTTGCGCCTGGCCTCCGGCACTCTGGCGGCAGTGGCCGGGGGTGTTTGGGCGGGGATGGATGTCGGAGCCGCTGGAAAAGCGCGTGAACATGAACAGAACTGGCTCATGGCGGGATATTATACTCGCGCAACCGCCAGTGCCGCCCTGATCCTCGGCGAAGGCGGCATGGCCATGGCGGCCTCCAAACCGTTCTGGGAGGCCATGGCCCGGCGGGCAGCGGCCAGGGGCATGGGCGATATCTTGCAAGGGATCGCGGAATCCGGGTTGGCGTTATCAAGCAAGCTGGCCACTCGCCAGATGCAGTTAGCCCTTGGCCGGTTGGTGAAGTTTGGTGGTCTATGGGTATTCGGTGCCTCTATTGCCATCGAAGTGATTCGGCCTGACGCTCTGGAAGCCTGGTGTGATAAGAGTGTGTTCCGTACCAATGATGGAGACGGCTATGACAGCATGGAGGAGGAAATGACAGAACTGCTGGTGGCCACGGAAATGGTGACACGCTGATGTACCTGGTTGAGTGGATGCTATGGCAGGGGATGACGGCTGATAAACATGGCTGGGCCTCCCTGAAAGGAAAAATCAGCCGCTTCACCCCTGAAGGGATGGCCAGGGGGGAAAAAGTTGCGAAGGAAAACCGCACACAACCGCAGAGCGATACCCCCCGAACCCGCAGCCCGGTATACGCCTATAACGACACCTATCTGGAAATGCGAGCCGGGTGCATGGAGTATGCGCGGGGGCTGGTTACTATAATCTCACTTTTTATCTTCTACCTTATAGCGGCATCAGCAAACCTTGCTTTTCTTACGTTCCATGATTTCTTTTCGAAATACGAAATTTCAGCATTTGTGACTGGTCTTTTTCCTTTGGCAGGGACATTATTTTTTGGTTGGTTTTATACCAAATACGGCTTGACGATCACCCGCTTTGAAATGCTCACCCAGCGCCGCCTCCTGGTGCGCTTCAACCGCAAGACCCGGCAGGTGTATTTGCATCGGCCCAGGTATGCCGGTGGGATCGTTGTGCTGCCCTGGGACCAGGTGCAAGCCATGACCGACGTGGGAGGAATCCGTTTCCCCATGGTTCTCTCATGGGGTCGTCATGGAGGCAGGCCTAATCCCGAGTCGTGTTTTGTCGGGAAGTCTTGCGCAACAAGCGGCCCGGTCATTGACGAATGGGAATTCATCCGCCGCTTTATGGAAGAAGGCCCCGAAGGGCTGCCCCGGCCACGTATTCGCAGCAAGTGGCCGCTGCCCTGGCACGCCTTCGAGCCGGTCTTTGGCGGCATGCTGGGGCTGCTGCTGGGCCGCCGCGACCCGCGCCACCCCGCCGAACCGCCGTAAGGCATCAAGCAATGGGCACTGCGGATTGCCGGCAGGCTGATGATGCTGGTGGCGCTGGTGATGATCAGCCCGGCTTTGCTGGCCCTGGGCCTGGCCAATTGGCTGTCGCAACTGCTGTGCTGGGAGCCCCGCTGGCCCCAGGCCATCCGCGAGGCCGGCCAACCCGGCAAACCCGTGCCCAAGCTCACCGAAGCTATCGATTATGACGCCGACACCTGCCGTCGCTTGTATCTGAATGCAGATTTGTGGAAGCCAATGGAGGAAGACACCGCTACTGATACATAGTGGAACAGGCCATGATTCGCTGCGCGGCAGCCAGTTTATGATGTTGAAAAGCAATGCCCTGCTTAATGTACTGGGCGTTTAAGCGTAGGCGCTATATCTCCCACTTCTATTAACGCATAACCATGATTAATGGAAGGAAAGTGAATTTTTCAGCGCTAGTCCCATGACAGTCCAGATAACATAAAAGCTGGTGATCAATGGTGCTTTATGCCCTTGAGACACCAGGCATTGCATTCCCTTATCCGTAAGGCATAGTCATAGTCATCACAACAAAACAGGGTGAAGACCATGGCTCTCGATTACGCGCTACTTGATGTGTTTGCCGGTGTCCCATTTCAGGGCACTCAGATTCCTGTGGTGATGCTGGATGCGGATGCCAGTGATGCCAGCAAGATGGCGATTGCCAGTGAGTTTCAGCAGACGGAAACGGTATTTATCGAGCCCGGCAGTAATGAGCTGGCTACGGTGTTCAATGGCAAGGGGCGGCGGTTGTTTGGGGCGCATACTATTCTGGCGGCGTCCTATGTGGCCCATGAAATGGGGTTGAGCAAGGACGAGGGGCGCTTTGCGTCGTTTTTGCTGAAGCAGAATGACAAGCTGATAGAGAGTTTTATCGATAAGGGGGAGGAGGTACCGGGGTCCATCCAGTTTGCCCGGGTGCTGACTCCCACCATTGACCGGTATACGCCGGAGATCCCGCGCCTGGCGGCGGCGCTTAACATTGATGAGAAACATATCTCGTTCAGCAAGTACAAACCCATGGTGGTGAGTGTGGATACGCCCACGCTGATTGTCCCCTTTACTCGCCCGGAGCATGTGCTGGCGGCGAGCCTGAATGCGGAGCGCTGGGGCGAGCTTTTCGGTGATGTGTATACCTCGGAACTGTTCCTGTTTGCGCCGGGGTCGATTACCGGGGAGACGGAGTTTCACGGGCGACTGCTCAATCCCAATCTGCCCCGGGATGTGTTCCCGCCGATCGGGAATGTGATGCCGGAGTTCATCGCGTACCTGGCGGAACAGGAAGAGACCGCTCCCGGGACCCATACCTTTTCCGTGGACCGGGGCAGCCCGGATACCCGCAAGAGCATTCTGCATGCGGAATTCGACAAGAAGCCGGGCAGGGAAGTGCGTTGCCGGATTGGCGGCAACGTGATCAAGATGGGAATGGGGAAACTGCTTTACTCCTGACGATCCCCTTTGAAAGCCGGGAATGTTGCGATGTGGATCATCGCTTTCTCACGGCTTTCTGCGAGCCTTCAGAAAAGGGGGCTGTTCTCACTCAATGCCAAGCGGGAGATGAGTGATTGGGTACTGCGGAGAGCGCTGGTGGTGTTTTCTGGGGCTTTCGCTTTGCAAGCAAAGCGCCAACGGGGGTTCGGCGGGGGCGTTGGGAGCGAATATTCAGGCTAGCGCTTGTCGAATTGGTTTTTGAGATAAACGGCGAAAGCCACCACGGCAATGGTGCAGAGGAAGATGACAAAGGCGGTGATCAGTTCTTCCAGCGTCAGGTTGTCCAGCATAGTGGTGGTCTCCTCCTGAGAGACATTTCCACATTATCACGGAGCAGGCGCTTTTCAGCAAAAGCGCTTGCTCCGTGATGCGTCTCAGCTCCTGGCCCTGTTTCAGTCAATCTCACAGAGTAGCTGCTGTGTTTTCTCCCAGCCCAGGCAGCCGTCGGTGATGGACAGGCCGTATTGAAGGGGTTTTGCCAGGGCCTGTTTGCCGTCCTCCAGGTGGCTTTCCAGCATGACGCCGGCGATATGCCCATTACCGCCATTTCGTTGTGCCAGCAGGTCGCGTAGTACTTCCGGTTGTCGGAGCGGGTCCTTGCCACTGTTGGCGTGGCTGCAATCCACCACCAGTCTCGGAGCCTGCCCCTTGCTTTCCAGAGTGCTCACGGCCTGACGAATGCTTTCAGCGTCGAAATTGGGGCCGTGATGGCCGCCACGCAGCACCAGATGAGTGTCCGGGTTGCCGGCGGTCTGCAACAGGGCACTGTGGCCATCGCAATCCATGCCCAGATGGGTGTGGGGGTGGGCGGCGGCACCCATGGCGTCACAGGCAATATCAATGCTGCCGTCGGTACCGTTCTTGAAACCCACTGGCAGGGGCAGACCGCTGACCATTTCCCGGTGAATCTGGGATTCGGTGGTGCGTGCACCAATGGCGGCCCAGCTCAGCAGGTCGCCCAGGTAGTCGGCGGCCATGGGGTGCAACAGCTCGGTGGCCAGGGGCAGGCCCAGACGTGCCAGGTCCAGCAGCAGGTGGCGGGACACGTTCAGGCCCGTGGCAATGTCATTGCTGCCATCCAGGTGCGGGTCGTAGAGCATGCCTTTCCAGCCTACGGTGGTGCGGGGTTTCTCCACGTAGGCGCGCATGACGATGAAGACCTTGTCTTCAAGGGTCTGGGCCAGCTCGGCAAGGCGGTGGCCATATTCCAGGGCGGACTTGGGGTCATGGAGTGAGCAGGGGCCGGTGATGACCAGAAGGCGCGGGTCGTCGCCGTTGAGAATGTTGCGGATAGTCTGGCGGTGCTGCTCGATCTGTGTGGCCAGGGCCGGGTCCACGGGCAGCCGGTCCCTGAGAACGGCGGGCGAGGGCAGTGGCAGGCTGCGGCGAGGTACTGTCCCGGTGTCTTTGGCGGTGTTGTTCTGGGCGTGTTGCATGGTCTTTCCTTATTCGCTGTACGCTTACCTTCGCGTGGAATTCGATCGTCGTGTGATGTGGGTGTGGATCTGCCAATGGTGGCTAAATCGGCTGTCTTTGCTGTACTGACCGTATCGATACATTGTGCTGTCCTCGGTATGGCTGTGTTTGTGACAATAAAAAACCCCGGGCGGGATACCGACCGGGGTTTGGTGTGTTCGGCAGGCGTCCCGTAGCGGGCGCGCCTGGGTACGGTCAGGCGCGCGAGCGGCTAAACCAATACCCGAAATAGAATGCAGCAGACACGGCACGGCCTGCTGCCTGGCTGGCAACATTGGCGGTGATGTGGCGTGTGCTGACGTTCATGCTGAATCCATCGCTTTCAGTGATGTAACAAGCCTAGCGTTGGGCGCTGGGGGCTGCAAGAGGAAAAAGCCGCTCCTCCCGATAGGTGGCCACTATAAAAAGGCGAAATGACAGGGGAGTGACAGGCCGGTTTCGTTGTGGCGGCAGGGGAGGTGGGTTGGCAGAAAGAGGGGGATTCGCCTTGCGAGCAAGGCTCCAACGGGGGCGGATGCGAGGGTATTGAATGACTCTGTGGGAGCGGTCGTTCGACCGCTCCCACAGGGGGGATACTCGCAGGGGCTATCATTGCTTCTGATGCATGAAGCAAAAAAAACGCCCACCGAGGTGGGCGAGGAAGGTGGAGACAATCGGAGTAGTCTCAATCAGAAGATGTCGGCCTCTTCGATGGCGTCCGTGATGGTGGCCGCGTAATGAGAGGCGCCTTTTTCCAGGCCCTTGAAGCCGCCGGTGTTGAAGCTGACGGTCTTGCCGGTCCAGACAATGGCTTTCTGGCTCACGTCCCACAGGTCCAGGCGGGCGGTGTAGATGTCTTCATTCACGTAGAAGTCCGGGCTGTACACCTGCGGGGTCATGGTCATGCCGGCGCTGGCGGGTACGGCCACACCCGGGTCGCCTTGCACGCGGGTGGTCTTGGAGGTCTGGTCTTCCAGGTGGATGGCCAGGGCACTGTCGAAACCGTTCTCGGTCATGCGCTTGGCCAGGTAATCCAGGCTCTTGCCTTCGATGCCCTTGTCACCGAACACGGTGTGGGCCGCGGTGGCCTTGACGCCTTGCTCGGCAAACTTGGCGACAATGGCATCCTCGAGCTGGCCACGCAGTTCGTGGTCAACCAGAACACCGACTACCAGAGACTGGTAGGGGCCCTTGGGGGCTTTCTGGGATCCGGTTTCAGAGCTGATGACCTTGGTATCGTGATATCCGGCGGCACAGGCAGCGAGAAGCGCAGCGAACAGGGCCACCATGGCGAATTGCAGTTTTTTCATCGTATCCATCCTCTTGTGAAAAGCCGGCCGTAGCCGGCTGTTTCGCTATGCGTTTCAGAAGTTGTAAGTGGCGCTCAGGGACAGATAATCCCGGTCTTCCACTACGCTGTACTCTTCGTCGTTGTAAGTGGTGTAGGACAGGTCGGCGCTGAGGTTCTTGTAACCCATGCCCAGGCTCACACCCACGCTGCGCTCATCTTCATGCATGGCGTCGTCGCTGGAGTAACCTTCCACACCGTGGTTGAAGGTCAGAGCCGGGGTCAGGGTAACCGCACCGATGGCATTGGCGTAGGTGGATTTCAGGGTCAGGGCATAGCCCCAGCTGAAGTCGGTGACATAGCCGTCTTCATCCAGTTCGCCAACCCCGAAGTTGGTGTGACGACGGAAACGCATTTCGTCCTGATCCGGCAGGTCGTCGATGAACTCGGAGCCAACCTGCAGGGAAACGATGGTCTTCTGGGCCCCCATCAGCTCAGGCACGATGGTGGTGAAGGCCAGCTCGGCACGCTTGATATCGAACTCCTGGTAGCCGTTGACTTCGCTGCCGGAGCCGTAAACGTAGTCGATGGTGCCTTGCGGAACGGTGGCAAACCCTTGCGCGGCAGCGGCCGGCACACCATTGGATTCCAGTACCCGGGCAGTGGTCATGTCCGGCGTATTGATCTGGATCGGCATGTCGGGCAGGTAGCTCAGGTTCAGGGCCAGGTTGCCCACGCCTTCAAAGGTCTTGTCGGCGGTCAGGCCGAACACCTGGATGTCTTCCGGGTACTCATAGAAGTAGGCGATGTCCATGGCCGGGGTAATACCCTCGGACAGGGGCGCATCTTCCTTGGTCACCGAGTAGTACGGCAGACGGCTGTGGTAGTTGAAGAAGTAGGCGCCGACTTTGGCCTTGCTTTCCGGGAAGCCATAGTCGAACTTCAGGCCATATTGACCCGCATCATCCGGTTCCTTCTCGTCTGCACGCGGAATGTAGGCGCCAGCAAGGAAAGCATCACGGTTGGGGATGGTCACGGAGCTGGAGA
This sequence comes from Pseudomonadales bacterium, assembly GCA_022360555.1. Taxonomy (GTDB): domain Bacteria; phylum Pseudomonadota; class Gammaproteobacteria; order Pseudomonadales; family Alcanivoracaceae; genus Alcanivorax. Next base: position 10,491 of record JAKSCQ010000318.1, on the reverse strand, counting down.
AGGTGGCATCACAACCCAGGGCGGTATTATCCAGGGTGGAGAAGAAGGTACCACAGCCATCCAGATTCGCCGGCCGCCACTCAAACTGATAGAAGGACTTCATGCTCAGGCGGTCGGTGAAGTTATAGTCCAGGGTCACCATGCCGGCAGGCGTCAGGAACTCGGTGTATTCGGCACCCGGGCGGTGCAGGGCGGCCAGGTCGACGGCATTGAGAGAGCTGAAGGAGCCTCGGGAGTAGAGGCTGCGGCCCCACAGCAGCAGCTTGCGACCGGCGGCCACTTTCAACGGCTGGCCATTTAGCTTGAAGGTACCGTGGGCGAACACTTCCTGGAAGGTAGCGCCGTCGAACTTGGAGTTGCGAGCAAAACCGTCATCGCTGAGCTCTTCCCCGCCAACAAAACCGTTGGGGTAGTTGCCATGGGGGACGGCCTTTTCTTTCTGGGTGTAGTCGTACCAGGCCTTGGCGCGGACAAAGAGTCCGTAGTTGCGGTACTGCAGGTTGAAATCACCCACGGTCTTGACCACGGAGGAAACCACCTCGCCGCCGTCATAGTTCAGGTTGCCGTCATCGGATACCGCTGACCCGGAAGTCCCCCCCGGGGTATCACCGGCAAAGAGGTTTTCCTTGCTGGCAGACTCCATGCGGGAAATGGCACCGATTGAAGCTTTCAGGTTCCACTTGGCACTGAGGTCGTCGCTGAACTTGATTTCGCCACCGGCGGATGCCGGTGCTGCGACTGACAGCAGGCCCAATGCCAGGGCTCCGCTGTAGCCAGCAGCGATTAGTTTGCTTCGCATTATTTTGCTCTCCCACTGCCTGGTGATGTGCCAGGCAGACATTCCGTTTTTGTTTTAAAAAAGTGTTGTAGCGCACTTGTTTTGGGCGCCCGGTCCCATCGGACGTTGAAACGTTGACTGGCGGGTTTCGTTTTTTGAATCTGTGTTCCGAAAACCGCCTGTCCCTTTCAATTCATACATACCGCCCGGTATGTGGTCAAGGTAGCAAAACGTCGAAATAGCGGGGTTTTGGCGTGTTTGGTGTCTGTATTGTGGGGCTTTCGTGCCAGGTGCAGGCTAAAAAGGTATACACATACTGGAGTGGGATTTACTTTTTGGTCGGATTCGTTACCCGAGGTAACAGGTAAAAGGAGGTTCCACTTTCTGAATAAGGAATGACCGGCAGACACATTTTTTAAAAATTGAGTGGCGGTTCACGAAGTCGTTACCGGCCAGCCCGGAAACCGGCGGCAGTTGGAATTTTCCCTCTTGGCAGCACGGCTTTGTAGGGGGCAAATGGACGTCAGCCCTACGCCTATGCAGCTTTAAGTCAGCACCATTCGGGTCTGCCCCTCACAACCTTACCGGAGGTGTTAACGGCCGGCGGGTTTCGGTTGTTGGCGTCAGGCCTCTGACGTCAGACGTTCGACCTGCCAATATGTGACGAAGCAAAAAAAGGGCGCCGGAAGGCGCCCTGAAGGGGAATCACGTTGAAAGGGGGGAATCAGTACACTTCGAACAGACCGGCGGCGCCCATGCCCCCACCGATGCACATGGTGACCACCACATACTTCACGCCACGGCGCTTGCCTTCGATCAGGGCGTGGCCAACCATGCGCGCCCCGGACATGCCGTAGGGGTGGCCAATGGAGATGGCGCCGCCGTTCACGTTGTACTTCTCCGGGTCGATGCCCAGACGGTCGCGGCTGTACAGACACTGGCTGGCGAAAGCTTCGTTGAGTTCCCACAGGCCGATGTCGTCAATGCTCAGCCCGAAACGCTGCAGCAGCTTCGGTACGGCAAACACCGGGCCGATACCCATTTCATTGGGATCGCAGCCAGCAACGGCCATGCCCCGATAGGCGCCTAGCGGTTGCAGGCCCAGGCGCTCGGCTTCGCGGGCTTCCATCAGTACCGAGGCGCTGGCACCGTCGGAAAGCTGGGAGGCGTTACCGGCGGTGATGAATTTGCCTTCCGGCACTTCCAGGCCGCCCTTGAAGACCGGGTTCAGGCTTTGCAGGCCTTCCAGGGTGGTTTCCGGGCGGTTGCCTTCGTCCTTGCCCAGGGTGACTTCCTTGTCGGAAATCTCCTTGGTTTCCTTGTTCATCACCTTCATGACGGTGGTCATGGGGACGATTTCATCATCGAACTTGCCGGCCTGCTGGGCAGCGGCGGTACGCATCTGGGACTGGTAGGCATACTCGTCTTGGGCATCGCGGGACACGTTGTAGCGGTCGGCCACGATTTCGGCGGTTTCCAGCATGCTCATGTAGATGTCCGGGCGGTGCTCCTTGAGCCACGGATCCGCTGCGCGGAAGGTGTTCATTTTGTCGTTCTGGACCAGGGAAATGGATTCCAGACCACCGGCCACGGCCACATCCATGTTGTCGACGATGATTTCCTTGGCGGCGGTGGCGATGGCCATCAGGCCGGAGGAGCACTGCCGGTCCATGGTCATGCCGGAGATGCTGGTGGGCAGGCCGGCGCGCAGGGCACACTGACGGGCCACGTTGCCACCGGTGCTGCCCTGCTGCAGGGCGGCCCCCATGATCACGTCCTGAATGGTTTCCGGGTCGACCCCGGAACGCTCCACGGCGTGCTTGATGGCGTGGGCACCCAGGGCCTGGCCCTGGGTATCGTTGAAGGCACCCCGGTAGGCTTTGCCAATGGGGGTACGGGCGGTGGAGACAATAACGGCTTCGCGAGTCATGCTGTCACTCCTTGAATCGGTTGTTTATGGGCGGCGCTATCGCCACCGTGGGAGCGGTCGTTCGACCGCGAATGTTTCTTCCGGTCGCCATCGCGGTCGAACGACCGCTCCCACAAAAGCAGGTGGCGACGGGCAGGGTTATGTTTAGCCCAGCTTGATGCCCTTGGCCTGGGCGGCCTTGGTGAGAATCTTGGTCACGTGGTCGCCGCCGGCGAAAATTTCCCGGGCGTTGTCCATGTTGCCGATCTGCTCGAAATGGGCGGCGACGCCATCCACGGTGCGGTCGCTTTCTTCCAGATATACGCCTTCGCTTTCCATCAGTCGAACCATGGCGTAACAACCGGCGCCAGCCAGCACGATGCGGTGGGTGGGGGCCTGGTTGCTGGACAGGAACAGCACCGCCGGGGTGATGGCCTTGGGTTCCAGCATGGCCAGCACTTCCGGTGGCATCAGGTCTTCGGTCATGCGGGTGGCGGCGGTGGGGGCGATGCAGTTGACCTTGATGTCGTACTTCTCGCCTTCCAGGCACAGGGTGTTCATCAGCCCGGCCACGGCCATTTTGGCGGCCCCGTAATTGGCCTGCCCGAAGTTGCCGTACAGCCCCGAGGTAGAAGTGGTCATGACGATGCGGCCGTAACCCTGTTCACGCATGATCGGCCACACGGCCTTGGTGCAGATTTCGGAGCCGGTCAGGTGAACGGCGATGACCTTGTCCCAGTCGTCCTGGGTCATCTTGGCGAAGCTCTTGTCGCGCAGGATGCCGGCGTTGTTGATCAGCACATCAACGCGGCCCCAGGTATCCATGGCCTGTTTCACCATGGCGTCCACTTGTTCCGGGCTGGACACGTCGGCACCATTGGCAATGGCTTCGCCACCGGCGGCCTGGATTTCCGCCACCACCTTTTCGGCGGCTTCACTGGAACCGCCGCTGCCATCACGGGCACCACCGAAATCGTTGACTACGACTTTGGCGCCCAGCTTGGCCAGCTCCAGGGCGTGCGATTTGCCCAGGCCGTTGCCGGCACCGGTGACGATGGCCACCTGGTTATCAAAACGGATTGTCATGTTTTACTCTCCTGAAGATGAGTCACTCGGTACTCGCGACTGTTATTTGACGATTGCCAGGCTCAGCCATTCGGCGATCAGGGCCGGTTTGTCCTGGCCTTCGATCTCCACTTCCACACCGTGACGTAGCTGCCATTCGTTATCGGAACGCTGCTTGACTTCCATCAGGGTGAACTTGCCGCGAATCTTGCTGCCTTCGCGTACCGGGTTCATAAAGCGCACCTTGTCGAAACCGTAGTTGATGCCCATGACCTGGCCCCGGATGGTGGGCAGCACGTCCATGGCCATGGCGGACAGAAGGGACAGTGACAGGAAGCCGTGGGCGATGGTGGCGCCGAAGGGGCTTTCCTTGGCCGCTCGTTGCGGATCGGTATGAATCCACTGCGGGTCTTCGGTCAGGTCGGCAAAGCCGTCGATACGGGTCTGGTCGACGGTGCGCCACTGGGATTCGCCCAGGCTCTGGCCGATCCGGGACTGCAGTTCCTCAATGCTGACTTGCTCTCTGCTCATGGTGCTCTCCCTTGGGGGCGCGGATTTGGCGCCATTTTCAGAATTTTATTTTGAAAATATCAGTATGTCGGTGGCGTAATTGGCCGTAAAGGGTGAAAAGCGCCATGGAGGGCGAGAATTCCGACACGGGGTTGCGGCAAGGTCAATGGTGGCCGGCGCCAGTTGTGTCAGAATTCTGCACTGCTTGCCCTGTGGCAAGCCCGAAATCAGCCTGTTGATGAGGAGCCCATGGCAGATTCCAACGAAGCCCTGTCCAGCGACCCCCGCGCCGCCATTCTGGATGCCGCGGCACTTTGCTTCATGGAGCGCGGCTTCAATGCCACCAGCATTGATGATATCGCGCGGCGTCTGACTGCCACCAAGGGCATGGTGTACCACTATTTCGGCTCCAAGGCAGAGCTGTTCTTCGAGATCCACCACCGGGCCATGGATGCGCTGTTCGAGGAACTGGAGCCGGTGGCCGAATCGGACCTGCCGCCGGCAGAGCGTTTTACGGAAATGGCTCGCCGCTATGTGCTCACCCTGATCCGCACCCGCCCTTACCAACGGACCGTCTCCGAAGCGGTGCAGATGGTATTGCGCAGCAGCACCACGGACGCCCAGCGCGACAAGCTGGAAAGCCTGCAGGCCCGCCGGAACGAATGTGAGGCCCTGTTCATGGCCGTGCTGAAGGAGGGAGTCGCCTCCGGCACCATGCGTGCCGCCCGCCCACGAGTCTCCATCAAGCCAGTATTCGGTGCCATGAACTCCGTGATCAACTGGTACCACCACCGCGACGGTGAAACCCCGGAGCAGTTGCAGGCACTGGTGGATGAGGTGGTGCAGGTGGCGTTGCGCGGAGTGATGAAAGACGATTGAAAGGCAATTAATAGTGAATAATGAATAGTTAATAATTCGCGAGATTATTTTTCTTTTGCTGGAATGAAATAGGCCGCGCCCATGGGGTTGGGCGCGGCTTCTAGTCTATCCGGTGGTGAGTGGCGCATGGCGCGCAGTTATTAATTATTCATTATTAATTCAATGCCTAACCCTTTTTCAAGAAGCCGGCAAACCGCTCCCTGGTATCCTCACTGAACATCCTCTCGGCAAACATCACGCTTTCCTTCTCAATCTGTGCCTTGATGGCGTCCTGTCCGTGGCGCATCAGTTGCTTGGTCATGGCTACGGCGGCCGGGGGTTTCTCCGCCAGTTTCTGCGCCAGATCCATGGCTTCCGCCTCCAGAGTTTCGCGGCGGGTGCGGTAGGCGATCAGGCCCATTCTTTCTGCTTCCTCTGCCGTCAGGGTGTCACCGGCCAGCAATAGCCGGGCGGCATTCTGTTTGCCGATGAGGGCGGGCAGGATCAGGCTGGAGCCTGCTTCCGGCACAAGCCCCAGGTTGATGAAGGCGGTATGGAAGCGGGCATCGTTGGCGGCAATCACTAGATCCGCATGCAACAGCATGGTGGTGCCGATGCCGGTGGCATTGCCCTGCACCGCCATGATCACCGGCTTGTCCAGGGCCATCAGGGCATGCACCAGGACCATGGCCGGGCTCAGCGAGCCTTCGCGACGGCTGGCCGGGTCGGCGTTGAGGAAATCCTTGATGTCATTCCCGGCACTGAAGGCTCGGCCGTTGGCATCCAGCAGCAGGGCATGCAGGTCATCCCGGTCGGCCAGGTGCGCCACCGCCCGGGTTAGGTCCTCGTACATGGCCTGGTTCAGGGCGTTGAGCTTGTCGGGCCGGTCCAGAGTGACATGGAGGACGGCGCCCTGTTCACGGGCAGTTACCGCCTGACTGGTAAGGGTGAGGCTGGTCATGGGGGCTCCTTGGTTGTTCGTTTTTTTAAAACCCTATTTCGTTTAATGTGGCATTGCGAATGCATGAAACTAATGCAGACGAATGCAAAATATCAATTTCACTAACTTGGCGGGGTTCTCTAGGCTGGTTTCTCCGCCATCATGAGCATGAGGATATCCGCATGGCCCAGTTTTACCTTGTCCGTCACGGGCAAGCGTCGTTTGGCACCGATAACTACGATCGTCTCTCCGAGTTGGGCCACCAGCAGGCCCGCTGGCTGGGGGAGTATTTTGCCGAGCGCGACATGGGCTTTGATGTGCTGGTGTCCGGGGATCTGGTACGGCATCGGGAAACCGGTGCCGGTATCTGCGACGGGCTGGGTGTGCAGCTGTCCGAGGATATCCACCCTGGCCTGAACGAATTCGACTTCCAGTCCATTGTCGATGCCTATCTGAGCCAGTTCCCGGACCAGGCTCCCGGCGAGGGTGCGCCGGTGGCGGCCTTCTACAAGGCACTGAAAACCGCCATGCGACACTGGCGCATGGATGAGCTGACCGGCAATCTGCCCGAAACCTGGGCGCATTTTTCCGACCGGGTACTGGCGGCCCGCAACCACATCCAGGAACACTACAGCGACAAGGAGCGGGTGCTGATTGTCAGCTCCGGTGGCGCCATGGCCATGTTCCTTAAGCACATTCTCAACGCCGCTGACGATACAGTGGTAGAGCTGAATCTGCAGATCCGCAACAGCAGCGTGACCCACGGATTTTTCAATAACAAGGTGGTACGTATGGCCAGTTTCAACAACGTGCCGCATCTGGATCGTCCCGACCGGTTCGAGGCGATCACCTACTTTTAAAAAAACAGACAGAACAAGCGACAAGGGAGAGCTTCATGGAATTCCGCTATACAGAAAAAGTGCAGGACCTGATTGCCCAGGTCCGACATTTCATCGATACCGAAATCCGTCCGGTGGAAGACCTGTACCACGAGCAACTGGAAAAGAGCCTGTGGGAAACCCCGCCAGTGATGGAAGAGCTGAAAGAGAAGGCCAGGGCCAAGGGCCTGTGGAACCTGTTTCTGCCCAAGGAATACGGTGATTACAGTGCTGGCCTGACGAACCTGGAATATGCGCCGCTGGCTGAGGAAATGGGGCGCTGCCGCATTGCCTCAGAAGCCTTCAACTGTGCTGCACCGGATACGGGCAATATGGAAGTGCTGGCCAAGTACGGTAACGAAGAGCAGAAAAAACAGTGGCTGCAACCGTTGCTGGAAGGCCGTATTCGCAGTGCCTTCGCCATGACCGAACCGGAAGTGGCCTCTTCCGATGCCACCAATATCGAAACCCGCATCACCCGTGATGGCGATGACTACGTTATCAATGGCCGCAAGTTCTACATCAGCGGGGCCATGCGCAAGACCTGCGACATCATGATCGTGATGGGCAAGACCGATCCGGACAACCCCAACCGCCACCAGCAGCAATCCCAGATTCTGGTGCCCACCAACACCCCGGGTGTGAATATCGTGCGGCCGATGACGGTGTTCGGTAATCCCGATGCGCCAGAAGGTCACGCCGAAGTGATCTTCGATAATGTGCGGGTCCCCAAGGAAAACATAATTCTGGGCGAGGGCAGGGGCTTCGAAATTGCCCAGGGCCGTCTGGGCCCGGGTCGTATCCACCATTGCATGCGTCTGATCGGTGCTGCCCAGGAAGCGTTCGAGCTGATGGCCAAACGCGTGAACAACCGTGTCGTGTTCGGTCAACCCATGAGCAAGCAAGGCTCCGTGCGTGAAGATCTGGCCAAATCCTATTGCGAAATCGAGCAGGCACGCCTGCTGACGTTGAAGGCGGCGGACACCATGGACCGCGAAGGTAACAAAGTCGCCAAGGATTTGATCGCTATGATCAAGGTGGTGGCGCCCAATATGGCGTTAAATGTTATTGATCGGGCGATCCAGGTCCACGGTGCCGTGGGCCTGAGCCAGGACACCCCGCTGGTCAACTTCTTCAGCTATGCCCGCACCCTGCGTCTGGCCGATGGGCCGGATCAGGTGCACATGATGCAGCTGGGCCGCACACTGGCCAAACAATTCGCCTGAGAAACGGTGTTTGCCCGGAGCGCGTCTTGTACGCTCCGGGCTTTGCCTATTGCGCAGCAGACAGAGAATAACAGGAGAGCTCCATGTCCCAGGTGGATACGCTGGATACACAGACACTGGCCGCATACCTTGAGCAGCATATTGATGGCTTCAAGGGGCCCATCGAAGCGGAAAAATTCGACGGCGGCCAGTCCAATCCCACCTTCAAGATTACCTCCCCCTCCGGTGCCTACGTGTTGCGCCGTCAGCCGCCGGGCAAGCTGCTCAAGTCCGCCCATGCGGTGGACCGGGAATTTCGTGTCATGGCGGCCCTGAAGGATACCGATGTGCCGGTACCCCAGGTGCTGCACCTGTGTGAAGACCGGGACGTGATCGGCTCCATGTTCTATGTGATGGAGTTCTGCGAAGGGCGTATTTTCTGGGGCGCCTCGCTGCCGGAAATGGGCGAGGGTGAGTCTGGCAATGCCCTGCGCGCGGCCATGTACGACGAGATGAATCGCGTCCTGGCGGCACTGCATAGTGTGGACCTGGAAGCCACCGGCCTGACCGACTATGGCAAGCCGGGCAACTACTTCGAGCGTCAGTTGGGCCGTTGGACCAAGCAGTACGAAGCGTCCAAGTTGCAGGAGATTCCGGCCATGGACGAGCTGATCGCCTGGCTGGAAGCCAACCAGCCGGAGGATGATGGTCAGGTATCCCTGGTGCATGGCGATTACCGCCTGGACAACATGATGTGGCACCCCACGGAGCCGAAGGTGATTGCCGTACTGGACTGGGAACTGTCCACCCTGGGCCACCCCCTGGCGGACCTGGCCTATCAGTGCATGGGCATGCGCATGCCGCAACGGGGCGCCAAGATGGCGGGCTTGCAGAACATCGACCGCGAGGCCCTGGGCATTCCCAGCGAGAAGGCCTACGTGGACATGTACTGCAAGCGTCGTGGCATCGACAGCATTGATAACTGGGAATTCTACCTGGCGTTCAGTTTCTTCCGTCTGGCAGCAATCTGCCAGGGCGTGGCGAAACGGGCCGTGGATGGCAATGCCTCCAACAAGGAGGCCATGCAGGTAGGTGCCCTGGTGGAACCGCTGGCCTCCATGGCCGTGCAGATTATCAAAGAAGGGGCGTAAAGCAGCTTCACGCTGTAAGCCTCAAGCTACAAGGAGAACCGCGCTGCCGTTGCGGCGCGGTTGTTCCGTTTTTCGAATGGCTACAGGGCCTGCTTGCGTTAAAGCTTGCAGCTTGTAGCTTGACGCTTTTTATCGGGAGAGTTGTAAATGAGTACCAAGCTTTTTGATCTTGAGGGCAAGATTGCCCTGGTGACCGGTGCAAGCCGTGGCATTGGCGAGGAAATTGCCAGACTACTGGCCGAGCAGGGTGCCCATGTGATCGTGTCCAGCCGCAAGATCGACGGCTGCCAGGCCGTGGCCGATGCCATCAAGGCAGACGGCGGCAGCGCCGAAGCCTTTGCCTGCCATATTGGTGAAATGGCGCAGATCGAAGCGGTATTTTCCCATATCCGTGAGGTCCACGGCAAACTGGATATCCTGGTTAACAATGCCGCCGCCAACCCGTACTTCGGGCACATTCTGGATACCCCGGTGGATGCCTTCGACAAGACCGTAGACGTTAACCTGCGCGGTTATTTCTACATGTCCGTGGAGGGCGCCAAACTCATGCGTGAGCACGGCGGGGGTGCCATCGTGAATACCGCCTCCGTGAATGGCCTGACTCCGGGCGACATGCAGGGGGTGTACTCCATTTCCAAGGCGGCGGTGATCAGTATGACCAAATCCTTCGCCCAGGAATGCGCCCAGTTCAACGTGCGCGTGAACGCGCTGCTGCCGGGTCTGACCAAGACCAAATTTGCCGGTGCCCTGTTCACCAACGAAGACATCTACGATTCCGCCATCAGCCAGATCCCCATGCGCCGTCACGCCGACCCGAAAGAAATGGCTGGCACCGTGCTGTATCTGGTGTCCGACGCGTCCAGCTATGTGACTGGTGAATGCGTTGTTGTTGATGGCGGGATGACCATCTGAGTTGAAAGTTAAAAGTTGAAAGTTACAAAGCGCGAGACAGGTTTTCAGAAATTTAAAAGGTTCCCATCCGCGCCGTTACCGTTAATCGCGGGCAGAGAGGGGCAGAGTCTGCATATTTGCCCGCGTTGTAACTTTTAACTTGCAACTTTCTCCTGTTCGACGAAGGAGAACACAATGGACCCGATTCTCGATTTTACCGGCAAGTCGGTGGTCATCACCGGTGCGGCCAGTGGGTTTGGCAAGTTGCTGGCCGAAGAGCTGGGCAAGCGCGGGGCCTCTCTGGTG
>JAKSCQ010000316.1 GCA_022360555.1 Pseudomonadales bacterium | reverse complement strand
TTTTGCCTTTCGAAACTCGCCACTCTCTCTCCATTCACTTGCAAGCAAGCTCTCACCCCTCAACACACAGATGCCTCACAGAATGACAGAGGTTCTGTGGGAGCTTGCCTGCAAGCGAAATCATCGCCACCAAGCTGGCTCCCCCAGATCAAGGACACACAAGGCATACTCTTTCCCTCCATGGTAAACCCGCTCCTGATCCGCCCACACCTACCGGCAGGGCCCCGGAATCTCTACACTGGACGGATCATTCATTGATCAGGACGCGCAATGACACACGTGCACGCCCGCCCCTGGCCGCTGATTCCTCTGCTGTTCTTCCTCGCTGCCTTTCTCGGTAGTGGCCTTTACTACACCGCCGCCGGCACCGACTTCGCCTTCTACCAGATCAAGGCGCCGGTGGTGGCCATGGTGGCGATTGTGTTGTCCGTGCTGATGGCGCGTTTCGCCGGGCAGCGCATCAATACCAGTGTGGACCGGCTGCTGATGGGTATTGGTCACCCCAACCTGTTGCTCATGTGTCTGGTGTTCTTGCTGGCCGGAGCCTTTGCCAGTGTCAGCGACAGCATTGGCAGTGTGGAGGCCACCGTGCAGTTGGGGCTGACCATCATCCCCGCTGAATGGGTGCTGCCGGCGCTGTTCCTGATTTCCGCCTTTATCGCCACGGCCATGGGGACCTCCATGGGCACCATCGCCGCCACCGCGCCCATTGCCGCCGGGTTTGCCGACGCCACCGGCCTGTCCGTGCCGCTGGCGCTGGGGGCCGTGGTGGGCGGCGCCATGTTCGGTGACAACCTGTCGATGATTTCCGACACCACCATTGCCTCCACCCGCAGCCAGGGCGTCTCCCTGAAGGACAAGTTCCGGGTGAATATCTGGATTGCCCTGCCGGCGGCGTTGCTCACCGTGGTGGTGCTGATCGTGCTGGGTGGCGGCGAGCATCAGGTGGACGCCAAGCCCTACCAGTTTGTGCTGGTGGTGCCGTATCTGCTGGTGTTCGGCCTGGCCCTGAGTGGGCTCAATGTGCTGGCGGTGCTGATCGTGGGGATCGTGACCGCCGGTGTCACCGGCATGGTGATGATGCCGGACTACAACCTGGCCAGCGTGAATGGCGCCATCTACACCGGTTTCGAAAGCATGTTCGAGATCATGCTGCTGTCCATGCTGATCGGTGGCCTGTCGCAGTTGATGACCGATCAGGGCGGCACCCGCTGGGTGATCGAACGCATCCATGACCTGACCCGCTGGCTCAGGCTGCCCCTGCAACGGGCCGGCGAGGTGGGCATCGCCCTGCTGGTGGTGTTCGCCAATGTGTTCGTGGCCAACAACACCGTGGCCATCGTGCTCACCGGGGAAATGGCCCGCGACATCGCCAACGACCACGGCGTGGACCTGCGCCGCTCCGCCAGTGTGCTGGATATCTTTTCCTGTGTGGTTCAGGGGCTGATCCCTTACGGTGCCCAGGTGCTGCTGGCCTGCTCCATTGCCGGCCTGTCCCCGCTGGCGCTGATTGGTGCCATTCACTACTGCTGGATCCTGGCGCTGGCTGCGGGGGTGGCTATTGCCATCAACCGGCCAAGGCTTCCTGCTACGGGATGAGTCGGTAGATTTCTTACAACAATACACTGCTCCCGCGTACGGCGCCCCCTGGCTCGTTCTGGCACAGTCCCGAACCGTGGCTCACACGGAACAGGGAGGTTGCCGTGAACACAATCCGATATCACTTTCTGGTCTGGCTGCTGGTGTGGCTGGCCTTGCCGGCCCTGGCCGACAAGCCGGCGCTGCAACTGGCCAATGTCTACCAGCAGGGTATGGCGCTGGATGGTTACTGGGTCAGCGAAAAGCTGGATGGCGTGCGCGCTTACTGGGACGGGCAGCGCCTGTTGTCCAGGGGCGGGCATGTGATTGCCGCGCCGGCCTGGTTTATCCGGGGATTTCCCGCGCAGCCCATGGATGGCGAACTGTGGATGGGGCGGGGGCGATTTGCCGATACCTCGGCGGCGATCCGGCGCCATCAACCCGACGCGCGGGAATGGCGGCAGATGCGTTACATGATCTTTGATCTGCCCGCTGAAGGCGTGCCGTTCGCCGAACGCCTCAAGCGCATGCGCCAACGGGTGGCCGAAACCGATTCCTACTATCTGGCCATGGTCGATCAGTCCCCGGCAACAACCCACGAGGCCTTGCTGGCCCGCCTCGACAAGGTGCTGGCCAGGGGCGGTGAGGGGCTGATGCTCCATCATGGCGACAGCTTCTATCAAGCCGGTCGCGGTAATGCGGTACTCAAGGTCAAAACCTATCAGGATGCGGAAGCCACGGTGATCGCCCATACCGAAGGCCAGGGCAAATACCGGGGGCAGCTCGGCGCCCTGGTGGTGAAAACCACGGACGGACGGCGCTTTCGCCTGGGGAGTGGATTCAGTGATGCCGAACGGCGCAACCCGCCGCCGGTGGGTGCAACGGTAACCTACAAATACTACGGGCTCACCGCCACTGGACTGCCACGGTTTGCCAGCTTTCTGCGGGTCAGAAACGACGAGCCGGCCATGCCGGCCCGTCGGGTGTCGCAGTCAGACTGATCAGGGTTGCAGGTTCAGTTCGTAAACCGCTTCGTTGCTGCTGTTCACTTCCAGGAAGGTGGCGTCCGGCGCCTTGGCGGCGACAAAGTTTTTGGCTCGTTCGGTATTGGGCACACGGAAGACGATTTCCAGGTCCGTGGCGCTACTGATTGGTGCGAACGACCAGTTGCCGTCGGCGGTAGGCGTGACCGGGCTGTTGTCCTTGATGTAGTTGGCCAGCACGGTGCGGTTTTCATCCGGAGATTCGATCACCACATGTTCTCCGCCGGTGCCGGCAAATTTGCCGCCGGTAGCGCGGTAGTTGTTGGTGGCGATCAGGAATTCGTCATCGTCTGCCACCGGGTTGCCTTCGAACTGCAGGCCGATAATCCGCTGGCCATCGCTGACTTTCACACAGTCACCATCGTAACGGGCAGGCTGGCTGACATCGATCTGGTAGGTAACCCCGTCGATGACATCGAAGTTGTAGGTGGGGAAGCCGGTATAGTTCACCAGTTCCTGGCGGGCCGTGCTGGTGGTATCGATCTGGAAGAACTGGGACGCTGAGCATTCCAGCCACTGGGTCAGTTCCGCGCCGGTGACTTTCACTGCCATCAGGGTGTTGGGGTAGAGGTACAGGTCGGCGGCATTCTTGACCTTCAGCTCGCCCTTGGGCACTACGGTGAAGCTGCTTTCCTCGGCACAGATGCCTTCCCGCGTGCAAGCCTTGAACGGCGCCGCGGCGGACAGTACCGGCAGGTGTTCCAGGTTCACATCCCCCTGGATCAAGTTTTCCACGTAGGCCTTTTGGGCATCGCTGACAATCTGGATGGACGGGTCGTCCTTCACTACGGCCAGGAAGCTGAACATGTCATCGGTGGATTCGCCCAGCGGCTGGTTCATGAAATCAATGGTGGCTTCATGGTCTTCCTGCAGCTTGGCCACCAGGGCGGCATCGGGCTGGACCTGTGCGGTGTCGTTGGCATAAATGCCGGGGGTGGAGACCTGGCTGTCGATGATGGTCCAGGCGTCATTGTCGCTGTCGTAATCCAGCACCAGGTCGATGATGCCCAGGTTCTTGCCCCAGTAGTTGGGCATCACTGCCGGAATGCCCTTGATGGTGCCGGCGCCCACATCCACGTTGGCGGTACCGGAAAAGCTTGAAGAGGGGAACAGCAGGTGGCTGTGCCCGAACATGATGGCATCGATGCCGTCCACGTCCGCCAGATACCAGCTACTGTTTTCCGCTTTTTCCTCTTCCGAATAGGCAGTGGTGCTGATGCCGGAATGGGGAATGGCGACAATGACATCGGCGCCCTTCTCCTTCATTTCCGGGACAAAGCGCTCTGCCATGGCCTTGATGTCCTTGGCGATGACCTTGCCTTCCAGATTCTTTTTGTCCCACTGCATGATCTGCGGCGGCACGAAACCGATCAAGCCGATGGTGATATCGTGGCTGTTGCCGGCCCGGTCGCGAACCGACTTGGTGATCAGTTTGTAGGGGTCGAAGTACAGTTCATCGTTGCTGTCGTCATCGTCGCCGTCGTCCTTGAAGATATTGGCGCTGATATAGGGGAAGTTGGCGTCGTTGACGCTTTCGGCAAGAAATTCCAGGCCGTAGTTGAACTCGTGGTTGCCGTAGTTGGCCACGTCATATTGCAGTTCGTTCATGGCCTTGTAGACCGGGTGAACTTCACCGGCGGCCAGCCCTTCGGCTTGACGCCAGTCGCCCATGGGGCTGCCCTGGATCAGGTCGCCATTGTCCACCAGTACGCTGTTGCCGGGGTAGGTAATGCTGGCCCGGGCGTTGTGGATCAGTGTGGCAGTACGGACCAGGCCGATGGTGGCATCCGGGCTGTCGCCGTAGTAGTTGTAATCCATCACATTGGCGTGGATGTCAGTGGTTTCCATCAGGCGCAGATCGACGCGGGTGGGGTTGTCGCTATCGCCGCCGCAGCCGCTGAGCAGGGCTCCGCTGGCCAGGGACAGGGCAAACAGGGATCGCAGTGAAGCCTTCATGGTGTTTCCTGTGTATGCGTTAAAAGAAAGGCGGCGCGAACGCCGCCGGGAAATTTTTTAAAAGGTCATCAGGGGCAGTGACTGATTACGGTGAGAGTGCTCACCGATTCCAGGCTGGGGTAGCTCATGTAGAGGTCACGCACGCCGTCCACTTCCAGGGTCTGGCCGACCATGGCCGGGTTGTTGGCGGGGCTGTATTCGGCGCGCTGGTCGGACTCCAGCTTCACGTAGACGCTGGTGCTGCTATCCAGGTCCCCCAGTTCCAGGGCATAGGGGTCGTTGACGCCGCCGATCACTTCGCCGATCACGGTGAGTGGCGTGCCCTGGCTGCTGGCATAGGCATCGCTCACCGATACCGCGCCACTGCTGCCACAGCTACTGCCACCCCCTGTGCTGCCGTCCACCAGTTGCATGTCGGTGACGTATTCGATGCTGGGCTCGCCCATGTAGGTATCCCGCTCACCGCTCACTTGCAGGGTTTCGCCGATCACCGACGGGTTGTTCTGCGGGCTGAAGTCGTTGCGGTACTGGCTTTCCAGTTTTACGTAAAGGGTGGCACTGCCGTTGCTGTCCTCAATTTCCAGCGCGTACTCGCCATTGATGGCCTGGGTGATTACCCCTTCCACGGTGACCTGGGTACCGTTGGGTTCGGCCAGTGCTTCACTGACTGACAGGGTGTCCCCGTTGCCGCCGCCACTGCTGCCACCGGGGCCGTCCGGGGCGCCGTAGGCGCCATAATCGAAGGTGCTGGCATCCCAGGGATCATAGCCGCCGGAAGGGCTGTTCCAGGGTTGGCCGTTGTCCGGGTCGTCCAGTTCTTCGCTGGCCATGGGGGTGGGTGTGGCGGTGCCGGCCGGGTGGGCACTGCTGTCGAACTGGGTGTAGCTTTCCGGGGTGGCCAGCCAGTCGATCAGGTTGAGGCTGAGCTGGGCGGCGTTGCCGGCATCGGTCCAGCCCGGGTAGGTGCTCTTGGTGTTGCCGTTATCCTGGCGCTTGTATTTGGGGCTGGCATCCTCGATGGGGCTGGAGTCGCCGATAAAGGCGGCCTTGCCGGGGCCGGACTTGGCGATGGCCACATAGGGGCCTTCGGCGGTGCCGCCAAAATAGAGCCCGGAATCCACCGCATGATTCCAGCGGCTGGGGCTGTCGCTGGTGGAAAAGTACACCAGGCCCTTGGCCCGGTTCGGGTCGGTGATGGCCAGGGTGGCGCCACCGGCCATCAGTACCGGGCCCACGCCGCTGGTCAGGCCTTCCACCTGGCTGGCCGGTTCGATACCGCTGGCGCCGCTGTGCCAGTCGATGGCATTGAAACGAAAGCGGATGCCGAATTCCTGGGCCAGCCAGCCGCCGGTGGCCGTGCCGGGATTGCGCAGATCGTCATAGCTGCCGCCCACATTGAATTGGGACAGGGTAGAGCGGTTATAACCGTTAAATACCTCGGTGCTGTCCCAGGTGTTCAGGTTGCGGTCGGCGTTGTAGTGGTCGGCAACAAAGAAAATGCCCTTGCCGTCGTCGATGAACGCTTCCAGTGCCTGCAATTCCGCCTGGGTGAAGGGGCGGTTGCTTTCCGCCAGGACCAGCACGTCCGCATGGCTGATGGCGGCATGGGTGATCACCGCTTCATTGGCATTGCTGTTGGCGGTGGTGGGCTGGGTGTAGTCATCCACGAACTGGATGATGCCGTCGCTGTTCTTGTCCACGCCCCGGTATTCCTGCACGGTATAGCCTTCGGCCACCAGCGCATCGGCAAAGTCGGAAAAGGCACCGTCGATCACCCAGTCCGCATTGCCTTCGGTACCGCCGTGGGAGACGTCAAACAGTACCACCTTGCCGTTGTCGTTGGCGCCGGGTGTCTTGATCGGTGCCGGGTAGTTCCATTCATAAGGGGCAGCCGTCGCCCCGCCAGCCATGGCGAGCAGGCCGGCCAACACGATAGGTTTCATCACGATTCATCCCTGTTGAGTCAGTGCGTGCCCCAAGGCTGCGACCGCGACAAGAAAACCCGGTAAAAAGGTCATGAAAATTTGGTGAATAAACAGAAATCTATGGCAGGGTTGGCATTACCGACCGGGTTCACCGGCCTGTCATCCGTGGGTCACTGAATGCAGAACGACAATGGAAACCAGCATCGGGCAATGCAGCAGAGCGTGCCGTTGTCATCCCTGTCCCTGGTGGCGGACAGCGAGCAGGCCTTTACCCTGCGGGTGACCCTGGCCCGGCTGGCAACAGATACCCTGGATTTGCAGTACTACATCTGGGATGACGACACCACCGGCAAGCTGCTGATCTACCGGGTGCTGGAAGCGGCCCGGCGGGGCGTGAAGGTACGCATGCTGCTGGACCACGCCAACCAGTTGGGCCGCGATGTGAAATGGGCGGTGCTGGATGCCCACCCGAATATCGAGGTGCGGCTGTTCAACCCTTTTCGTGGCCGCTACAAGCATTTTCTGCAATGGCTCTACCATGCACCGTTGCTGAATCACCGCATGCACAACAAGGCCTGGATTGCCGATGGTGAACATGCCCTGGTGGGCGGGCGGAATATTTCTGATCATTATTTCGGGGTGAATTCGAGCAGTAATTTCCGAGACCTGGATTTCTATGCGACCGGTCCCATTGCGGCGGATACCCGGGCGGCGTTTGATGACTACTGGCACAGTGAGCTGGCGGTACCGCTGAAAACCCTGCGCCGTTATGGTCCTGGCCGTGCCGAGCGGGCCTGGCAATGGCTGTCACAGTGGCGTGGCTCCCTGAAGGGCTATCCCTATCTGTTTCCGCAGCACGAATCGTTCTTTCGCGATTATCTGGACAAACAGCAAGCGCAATGCCATCAGGCCCAGGCGGTCCTGCTGTTTGATCACCCGTCCAAGGCGGCCGGGGCCCGGCAAACCCACATGGGCGATCAGTTGGCCCACCTGCTGGACCAGGAGGGTCACCGTGAGTTGCTGATGGAGGCCAGCTATTTCATTCCCGGCAATGAGTTCGTGGCGGCCCTGGCGGATCTGAAGCAACGCGGTGGCCGCGCCGCCGTGCTCACCAACAGCCTGGCCACCAACGATGTGATCGCCGCCCACGGTGCCTACGCCCGCTACCGGAATGCCTTGCTGAAAGCCGGGGTGGAACCGAATGAACTCCAGCCCAATGCCCGCGCCATGCGCCGGCAGATGCGGCTGTTCAAGGGCCGCTCCCGGGCCAGTCTGCATACCAAGGCCATGGTGCTGGACCGACGGGAAGTGTTTGTGGGCTCGTTCAATATCGACCCGCGTTCGGTACATCTGAATACCGAAATGGGCTACTACGTGGCCTCTCGCGAACTGGGCCAGCAGGTGGCCGCCTTTATCGAGGAGGGGCTGGCCCCGGAAAACAGTTATCGGCTGTCCCGGGAAAACGGCAGGCTGGAGTGGTGGGGGGATGGCGAAGATGGCAAGCCCGTGGCCCGCCATGCGGAGCCCCGTACCAGCCGGTTACGCAGACTACTGGCCTGGTTGCTGTCGTTATTGCCCATTGAGCGGATGCTGTAGCCCCGGCATGCTCGGGTAATGCTCCAGGCCATTGTCTTTGCGCTGCAGACACCATGCTTGCATGGCACCAGCAGAGTGCTCTTGGGGCCGCCCTGTATAAGAAGTGTTGGAGAGTGTTATGCCCAAGCCGTTCTGTTTCCGTTTTCGGGTGCGTTACAACGAATGCGATGCCCAGCAGGTGGTGTTCAATGCCCGCTACGGGGATTACGTGGACATCGCCATGACGGAGTTCATGCGGGCGTTGGGGCGGGATTACAGCCAGTTGCTGGCGGAGGGGCTGGATAACCAGGTGGTCAAGCTGACCACGGAATGGCAGTCATCGGCGCGCTTTGATGACGTGCTGGATGTGTTCGTGTCCCTCAAGCACATGGGCAACACCTCCTTCACCCTGGAAGCCGATATTCGCCACGCGGATGAAGGGCGGGCCATCGCCCGCTCGGAAGCCGTGTACGTGATGATGACCACCGAACCGTTCGCGAAAACCCCGGTGCCTGACGACCTGCGCGAGTTGCTACAGGCCGGGGCGCCGGGGGTGGTTATCGACCAGAGCGGTCGTTAAAAACAGCGGCAAGCTACAAGCTTCAAGGCGTGAGACAGGGCTTTCGGATTTTGGGATTCTGTTCTCAACGGATAAGCGCGGGTGTGCAACATCAAACAACACATCCTGCAGCGCGTTGCAGCTGAGAGTCTGAAACTCAATCGCCCGCCACGTCCAGTACCACCTTGCCCTTGGCGGTGCGTGAGGTGAGGGCGGCCAGGGCCTGCTCGTAGTCCTCGAATTTGAACACCTGGCTGATGCGCGGGTTGATCTTGCCCTGGGTAAAGAGCTGCATCAGTTCCATGATGTTCTGGACGTTGGTCTGCGGTTCCTTCTGGGTGAAAGCGCCCCAGAATACGCCGACGATGGAGCAGCCTTTCAGCAGCGCCAGGTTGGCGGGGATCTTGGGGATGTCGCCGGCGGCGAAGCCGACGATCAGCAGGCGGCCATTCCAGGCCATGTTGCGGATGGCCGCTTCGGTGAACCTGTCGCCCACCGGGTCGTAGATCACGTCCACGCCTTTCGGGTAACGCTGTTTGAGCGCGTCTTTCAGGTCTTCTTCGGCATAGTTGATCAGGTCGTCGGCACCGGCCTCTTTGGCCACTGCCAGCTTGTCGGCGCTGCTGGCGGCAGCGATGACCGTGGCGCCCATGGCCTTGCCCAGTTCCACCGCGGCCAGGCCCACGCCGCCGCTGGCGCCGAGCACCAGCAGGGTTTCCCCGGGCTGGATGTTGGCGCGCTGCTTGAGGGCGTGATAGCTGGTGCCGTAGACCATGGAGAAGGCGGCGGCGGTATGATCGTCCATGCCGTCCGGGACCGGAATCAGGTTGGTTTCCGGTACCAGGATCTCTTCGGCAAAGGCGCCGTAGCCGGTCAGCCCCATGACCCGCTGGCCGGGCTGGAAGCGCTGCACGCCGTCACCGACCTCGATCACTTCACCGGCCATTTCGCCGCCCGGCGAGAACGGCAGTTCCGGCTTGATCTGGTATTTGCCTTCGATGATCAGGGTGTCGGGGAAGTTCAGGCCGGCGGCCTTCACCCGCACCTTCACCTGCCCCTTGCCCGGTTCGGGGGAAGGGATGTCGTCGATGACCAGCGTGTTGGCCGGTCCCAGTTCCTTGCACAGAATCGCGCGCATGCGTAGCTCTCCCGGAAATCAGAATTTTTATGTGCAGGAAACGCTAACGCTGTTGCGGGCATTAGACAAATGCATGGGGCGCATTGGGTAGTATTAGGCGGGTGAATGAGTGGCAAGTTACAAGTTTCAAGTTACAACGCGAGAGAGGTTGTCAGGTGCCGAGAGTCAGTGCCCGCGACGGGTGAGTTGAAAGTTCAAAGTTAAAAGTTGAAACGCGGGCCAGGCGGTGATGCCTTGCGATGCCATGCCCGCGATTAACGGTAACGGCGCGGGCGGGGCCTTTCAGCAACCTGTGCCCCGGCCCGCGCTTTGCAACTTTAAACTTTCAACTTGTCACTGCGTTACCGATGCCCGGTGAATTCCACCACCTGCTGGAAGGTGGGGCGGTTCTGCCAGTGGATGGCAGGGACGGTGGCCAGGCCGATGGCGCGATGCTGGATCTGGTCCTGGGTTTCGTCCACGTTCCAGCTGTCCATGCTGGCGATGCCGCCCAGGGCCTCAATGGCCTGGTTGAGGCTGCTGGCCAGGGCATCACGACAGGTCAGGGCATCGTCGCTATCGGCGCAGCGCAGTTGCCGGTAGGGGTGGGCGCTGGTGCCGGTGGCCTGTTCCAGTACCCGCTCCAGGTAGCCGTAATAACCGTTGTTGTAGGCGGAGCCGCCGGCGCCGGGTTTGTTGTCGCGGCCCATCAACGACAGGTTCTGGCCGTCCACATCCTCGATGGCGGTGATCTGGGGCAACAGGGCCTCGATCATCAGGGGGTACCAGGCATCCATCAGGGCCACGGCGGCCTCCTCGTCGTAGTTGCCATCCCCGTCACGGTCGCGGCGCAGGGCGCCATTGGCCACCCAGTCGTGCAGCAGGCGGATGGCGCTGTCCTGGTCGCCGGTGACCGGGGCCAGTTCCAGCAGGGCCAAGGCACGGGGGACGATTTCCTGACCCCGCAGGTCCACGGTGGCGGCATCGCCCATGGCTTCCACCAGAGCTGCCCGGGTGACGCTGCCTTCCTGCACCAGTTGTTGCAGGCGTACATCCAGGATGTCGTTGCGATGGGCGGAGCCATAGGGGGCATGGGCGTCAGCGGCCCACCAGTCCCGGGCCGGGCGGTTGTTCCAGCTGGCCAGGTAACCGCGCGGCGGATTGCTTTCCTGGGGGTGTGCCTGCTGGGGCAGGAAGCCGTTCCAGTCGTACTGGCCATTGCCCCAACTGGGCAGTTCCGGGTGTACGCCGGCGGCCCGCTGCGGGTAATCGCCGGAGTGGAAATAGGCGATGTCCCGGTCGTCGATATAGAACCAGTTGAAGCTGCCGGTGGTGTTGTAGAAGGTGTCGTAGAAGCTCTGCACGTCGTGCACGTCATTGCGGCTGGCCTGCAGGAACGGCAGGGCGGTATCCAGCTCGGCGAAGTAGGTGCTGCGCTGGCGGGTCACCGCCACCGGCTGGCCACTGACGGTGGCAAAACCGATCACCGGGCCGTATTCCTCGGTGCGGATCACGCGGCGGTACACCGCTTCGTTCTGGCCCACGGCCTGCGGGTCGGTGGAGGAAGCCAGGTTCCAGCGCGCCACCCATGCCTCGTCGATCACATCAAAGGGTTTGCACTGGCCGTTCACCTGGTATCCGCCTTCGCCATGGGCGGGGGTGTCCGCCGGTTCGCAGCGCTGCACCACACGCACGTCGGTGAGGTCGGAGCTGCCGGAGGTGGCGCTCCAGGCGAAGTCCGGACCGCGCCCAATGACCACATAGGGCAGGCCGGTAAACGTCATGCCCCGGGTGTTGATATCGCCACCGTGAACGGCCATTTCCAGCAGCAACTGGGGCACGAAATAGCTGGTTTGCGGGCCGAAGACGGCCAGCGGCTGGCCACTGGCGGAGTGCTCGGCATTGAGCAGCAGGGCGTTGGACATCACCGACGGGAAGCCGTCGCGCAGGCCCTGGATGCCGGTCTCGATGGCGGCGATGTGCTGCATGGCCTGCCGGCGTTCCGGCTCGGACAGGGTTGGCGTGTCTTGCCAGAGCGACGGCAACTGACGCTGGAGGGTGGCCCACTGTTGCGACAGCGCCTGGCCGTCATCGTCCAGGAAAGACAGGGACAAAATGCCGCCGAGCAGATCGCCCACGGTATCCAGCAGGCCGCCGACCACCCCGGTGCCCGGCAGGGCCGGGACATTGCCCAGGGCTTCAGGACACTGTGGCTGGCCGGGGCGGCCGCAAGGCTCATGGGTGAGCGGCTCATAGGGCTGGAAGGAGCCGGCGTCGAACATCACCGCGCCGGGGAATTGGCCGGCCAGTTCGCCACTGAGCGGGCAGACATCCGGCAGGGTGGGCGGTGACTGGGTGGCAAAGGACAGGGTGGTGGTCACCGAGGATTCCGGGTCGGTGCCGTGGCGCAGATCCTTCCACAGGGCACAGGCGGCCTCGCGGCTGCCGGTCTGGGCTTCCAGGGCCTGCAGCAACAACACATTCTTGTGTTCACCGCCGCCGCCACCGGCAAAGATGCCCTGGATCAGGGTGGCGATGGCCACCACGTCCTCGATCACGAAGGGTTCCAGTTGCACCCCCAGGGCCACGTACTCCACCGGCACGTTCAACAGGCCGCTGCGGGCATCGGCCACGTACTGATTGAGGCCGGCCACATAGTTGGTGGCGTCCTCGTAGACCTGGGCGCCGTCATCGCCGAAGCGGGCGATGGTGTTGGCAATCATGGCGGTGCGGTCTTCCTCCCGGTAGGGGGCATCCACGGCGATGTCCTTGTCGAAGGAAAAATCCGCCGGGCCCAGGAAGCGGGACAGCTCGCCACGGCCGGCGCGGCGCAGCACGTCGAGCAGGAACAGGCGGTCGGCGGCGGTCACATAGCCCACCCCGAACAGGGCATCGCGGCGGGAGTCGCCAAAGATATGTGGCACGCCGAAACCATCACGCTTGATATCCACCTGGTAACCGGCGGCATCCAGGGTCTGTTCGCTTTCCCAGCCACCGGCATCCGGCGCCAGCAGCGGGGCGGTCTTGAAGTAGTCGCCGAGCTGGTCATTGGTCAGGCCCGGTTCGCTGCGTACCAGGGCGTCGTAGAGGCCCAGTTGGTCGTCGAAGTGGGGCTCCTTGCTGAGCGCCGGGGCCAGGCCGGTTTCCGCCACCAGGTCATCGAGCAGGGTGCTGACCAGGTCCCCCAGGCCGGGAATGTCCGCGGTGAGATTGGCCACCCCGCCGATGTCATCCTGGCCCGGGGGCAGAATGCTGAGCACCGTGCCGTAGTCCGCGTAGGGGGCGGTCACCGTGGCGGGTCGCTCCTGCGGCGGGCCGGGTTCTTCCGGCGGCGCCGGGTTGTTGGGGGCAGGGGTATTGCTGACCGGTGCCGGATTGCTGGAGCCCCCGCCGCCACAGGCAGCAAGCAGGCTGGTGCTCAGCAGGGCACTGAGTAACAGGCCGGATCTCATGGTGTTCTCCTCGGGACTTTGTTGTTTTAAGGGCGAACGGTGTTCGCACTATCGTCCCAAGACTGACATTCCCAGGGGTATGAAGGGAGCGCCGGCAACAAAACAGCAAGAAAAGCCAACCAAACGCAAAATAGCTATGAGCTATGCGTTGCGGGGGAGGGGGCAGGTACGGACAGGATGTGCCCGCGCTTACGGGCATGAGTTGCAAGCTACAAGCTACAAGCTTCAAGCTGCAACGCGGATCAGGCCGGGGATTTTGAAAGGCCGTGCCCGCGCGCCCAGGTAATTGCGCGGGCACTGAGGCGCAGAACAGAAGAATCTGTCTCGCGCCTTGTAACTTGAAGCTTGTGGCTTGTAGCTGCTTGTCAGGTGTTCTTTTCGATATGCGCGAGCACGTTGGCCAGGCGGTCGACGAGGATCTTGTTGATGCTTTTCTCAAGCACCCGGCCCAGTTCGTCGCTGACCACGGCATCGGCCAGCGGGCGGATGCGGGTGATGAAGTCGGCCAGCTTGGGCACGTCCTCGCCTTCCGGCAGTGCCTCATCGCCGTACTTCTCGTCCACCAGGTGGTGGATGATCATGCCGATGAAACGCTCGGCGAGCTTGTCCACTTCCTCGCGGACCAGGGACACATGGGTGAGCACCGCGTCCAGAGGCACGCCGGCCTCGCTCAGTTCCTTGCCGGCGTTGTAGATGCGCGGGTAGGGAATGCGCAGGCGCATGCCTTCGGGAATGATGTAGCCCAGCTTCACCGCCTTGGTCATGACGTCGGGGGTGATGTCTTCGCCGAAGTCATTGAGCAGGTCCTGGTAATCCAGGTAGGAGGGCACGCTGGGGGTCTGCCAGGAGGTGACCGCCACTTCCAGGCCGAGAATATCGTTGAGCTCGCGGCCCTGTTCCCAGGCGCTGAGCAGGTCGCGGATATTGTTGAGGGTGTAACCACGCTCCAGCAGGGCGCCGATGATCTTCAGGCGGGCCAGATGCACATCGGTATAGATACCGGTGCGGCCGCGTTTTTCCGGCGGCGGCAGGATGCCTCGATCCTGATAGGCACGCACGTTACGCACCGTGGAGCTGCCTTCGCGGGCCAGCTCGTCGATGGTGAATTCCTTGTGAGACCCGGATGGCGCCGGGGCGTCCTCGGCGGCAGGCTGAGTGTACTTTTTCAGGCTTCGCAGAATCGCTGCGGGATTGCGGTCACTGGTTTTCATGGTTGCGATGATAGCCCGCTTTTTGCACTGCGGCTACAGCCCGGGGTGCCCAGAGGCTGGCTTTGTCGGCGATAAACGTGACCGTTGTCACTTGGCGGAGTGGCGGATACCTATGCCGAGTGCGAATGCAAAGAGCGCCATCATAAGACGGACCCTGTTCCTGCCGTGGGAGCGGTCGTTCGACCGCGATTTTTATCCGAACGCAGCAATTGCGGTCGAACGACCGCTCCCACAAAAGCGCTTAAGGTGTCATTTCCACCTGCGCCAGGTTGCGGGCCAGGGATGGGGTGAAACGGCCCAGCCACTGCATGCCCCGGGCTTCCGGGCTCACCGGTACCACCGCCCGGTTACTTTCCACCGCCGCGACGATGGCCGCCGCCACCCGGTCCGGGGTGAAGGCACGGCGCTGGTAGAGCTGGCTGGCGTGCTGCCGGCGACGCTCCTGTTCGTCATCGTCCACGCCCACGAACCGGGTGTTGCGGGTGATGGGGGTGTTGATGATGCCGGGGCAGATGGCGCTGACTCCGATGTTGTGCTCCGCCAGTTCCGCGCGCAGGCATTCGCTGAACATGAGTACCGCGCTCTTGCTGGTGGCATAGGCGGGCAGCATGCGCGAGGGCATGAAGGCGGCGGCGGAGGCCACGTTGATGATGTGCCCGGCCCTGGCCTGATCAATCATCTGGCGGGCGAACAGGCGGCTGCCGTGAATCACGCCCCACAGGTTGACCCCCAGCACCTGCTGCCAGTCCTTGACGCTGGTATCGAGCAGGCCGCCGGACAGGCCGACGCCGGCATTGTTGATGACGATGTCCGGGGCGCCCAGTTCCTTTTCCACCCAGTTGGCCAGGGCTTCCATGGAGCGGGTGTTGCTCACGTCGCATTTGCGGCTCAGGGCCTCGCCGCCTTCCGCCGCGATGGTGGTGGCGGTGGCGCCAGCCGCATCGGCATTGATGTCGGTGCACACCACCAGGGCGCCGCGCCGGCCAAAGGCCAGGGCGGTTTCCCGGCCGATGCCGGAGCCGGCGCCGGTGACCAGGACGACCTTGCCCTGGTCCGGGCCGCGCTGGCGGGAATCGGTCACGGCGGCCCGTTTCAGCGGGCCGCTGGCGGGAGCGCCTTCGATATGGTGGATGAATTCGCCAATCCAGCGGGCAGTGACATCCGGGTGTTGCAGCAGCGGCCCCCAGTGGCCGGTGTCCAGCTCCCGGCGCCACAGCCGCTCGGTCCATTGGGACAGATCTTCCAGCATGGCCGGGCGCACGTAGTTGTCCTGGCGGGCGACGATCAGTTGCACCGGCACCCTGGTGTGGCGCTGACGGGGTTTGAGCAGGCAGGGCAGCATGTTGGCCCGATACAGTTCGATACCGTGGGTGCCGTCCTGTAACTGGGTGGCGCTGGGTTCGCTGTCCAGTTTTTCCGTGCGCTTGAGCACCCGTGGCCAGGCTTTGGCCAGGCCGGCTTTCCACAGGGCCGGGGCCAGCACCGGCAACTGGAAGGCGCCGATATACCAGGAATGGCTGAGCTGATTGAGCACCGCGCCCAGCTTCTGGTGCTTGAGCTGCTCGCGCATCCACTGGCCCACGTGGTCCAGGCAGGGGCCGGACAGGCTGGTGTAGGAGGCGATGCGCTGTTCCGCTCCGGGATCGGTGACCGATTCCCAGGTCTGGATGGAGCCCCAGTCGTGGCCCACCAGATGCACCGGCTGATCGGGGCTGACCGCGTCCATCACCGCATGCAGGTCGTCGCGCAGTTCGCGCAGGCGATAGGCCGCGCGCCCTTTCGGAATGGAGGAATTGCCGGCGCCGCGCACATCATAGGCCACCACCCGGAAATCCCGGCTGAGCCGTTCGGCCACCTTTTCCCAGACATGGTTGGCGTCCGGGTAGCCGTGTACCAGGATCACCGTGGGGCTCTTGTCTTCGCTCCAGATTCGTACGGCCAGGTCCACGTCATTGCGGCTTACCCGGCGATCGCGCCATTGCACCATCAGGCTGCTTCCTCGTGATTCTTGTTGTCGTGCTTGCCGTGCCGCGGTGAGAGCCAGCGGGCGCCCTGGTCATCCACCACCAGAAAGTCGCTGCTGGCAACGCTGGTGTCGCCACGGCTGAGCGTCAGTTGCCATTGCCAGAGGCCGGGAATCAGTGGCCCCTCGGCGATGCGGTTGCCTTCCGGCAGCGTCCCGGTGATGGGCGCCAGCCGGTAATGCTGGCGCAGGCCGGGCAGGGACTCGGCCAGTTGCTGCGGGCTCTGCCCGTCAGCCAGGGCATCGGGCAGGGCGGCCTTGAAGGCATCCAGTTCCGCGGCCAGGGCGGTCACTCCGGCATGGCTGTCGGGACCGTTCAGGCAGGCCTTGGCGGCGTAGCCGTTCTGCACGGCATCGCAACGCAGTATATAGCTCATGCCCGGCTTGTAGCGGCGCTTGCCCGGTCTGTTCAGGCCAAAGCGACGACGCTGGCGCTGGCCATAAAAACGGGCACGGGGAGGCCGGGCCGGATCATAGACCTGGTGGGCGCGCAGCCAGTCCCGCATCAGCAACTCGCAGTCTTGCTCGGTCATGCCGATCGGCAGGGATGCGGCAATGATCTGCAGGCACTTGTCAGCCAGGGCCTGGGCGGAGCGGTAAGGCGACAATGCCTGGGAGTCCGGGGTCCAGAATGCGGTCATAATGCCTCCGGTTGTTGTTATTGAAGAGGGTTCGATAGTTACAGTATGCAATGTAACAGTCAATGGTTTGGGAGCGGCAAGCTACAAGCTGCAACGCGAGGAGGGGCGGGGATTGGATCAAAAGGCGGTGCTTGGCGCTGATGCATGAGGGGTAACGGTGGCTGCGGCGCGGCTCGGGGGTTTGATGGGTGGCTTCGGATCGGTGTGCGTGTTGAGGCTTGCAGCTTGTTGCTTGCCGCTCAAAAAAAAGGGCCGGCAGAAGGTGCCGACCCTGGAGTCACCGGAAATGGGAGAGCTCGGTGATAAAACGGTTACGCCGCGTCGCGCAGGATGTCGCCCAGCAGCGTTTCGAAGTTTTCCAGATGCTCGCGGTTGTCGTGGTCCCAGGGGTGGAAGCCGGGCTTGAACCAGTCGAACCAGGGCTTGGTGATATTGCGGAAGATGCCTTTCTTGCCCCAGGTATGGCGGGCCACGGCACGCCAGCCTTTCAGGTCGGTCATCCCGCCCTTGATGCGCACATTGTGCAGGTAGAAGGGAATCATCAGGGCAAAGAAGATGCCGGTGGCGGCCACCAGGGTACCGCTGCGCAGGGCATAGGCACCGACATTGCTGTCGTCGCCGATCACCGTGGTGTAGACATCAAAAGCCACCGCCTTGTGTTCGGTTTCTTCCAGGGCGTGCCAATTCCAGATGGCCTTGTAGCCCTCGTCGGCCCCTTCCATGATTTCCGGCAGGTCCAGCAGGCCGCCGCCGAGAATCGCGGTAAGGTGCTCCAGGGCCACGGTGGCGGCCAACTGGAAGGATTTCGGGGTATAGTCCTGCACGGCCTTGAGCAGCTTGGCGACCACTTCCTCCTGCTGGTGCAGGGGAATGCCGGCCTGGGCCACATAGTCGTTGTACTCGTCGTGCTCGCGACCGTGCATGGCTTCCTGACCGATAAAGGCGGTCACCGCCTTTTTCAGGTCCGGATCGGTGATCTGATCACGGTAATTGCGTACGCTGTCGATAAAGAAACGTTCACCCACCGGGAAGAACAGGCTCATGGTGTTCAGGAACTGGCTGACATTCAGGCCGTCCCGGTGCCAGGTCAGGGCCTTGGCCGGGTTCAGGTTGAACTTCAGATTGCGTCGGATGGGCAGAATCGAGACCGCCATAATGCGTACCTCCGTAACTGTTACATCAATGAATGATACAATTAACCCTAACAGCATCAAGGTTTTTTCCACCGGGAAATGAAAAAAATGTCTGAAGAGAAACAAATGGTCGCCGATCGTTTACTGGATGGGCTGGTGGATTATCTGCTGGAAAAGCTGTCCCCGGCCCAACTGGACGGGCTGATCGAGCAGGAACTGGACTATGTGCTGAACAAGGCAAGCGAGTATGTGCTCACTGACTGGGTAAGCGCCGAGCAGATTCGCATCACGGCCCAGAAGTACGCGGTGGAAATGGATATCAGCGGCGCCATCCCGGAACTGGTGGGCGACATGGTGGAGCAGTTTTACGACCATGCCATCCAGAGCCAGCGCACCATTGCCGATGTGGTGGACGAGGATGTGGTCATGGCCCTGCTCGACAAGGTGCTGGAAATCCCCCTGTCGCGCCAGAGCGTGGCCTGGCTGGGCCGCAACCCGGTGTTGCTGGCGGTGCTGGCCGGTGGTACCCAGTTGGGGCTCAAGACCCTGCTGCACCAGGGGTTGCCCACGGCCCTGCGCGACCAGCTACAGAAACGCCTGCCGGCCCGCTGGCTGGGCAGCCTGGAGACGCGCCTGCAGGAATGGCTGCTAAAGCGCATGGAGCAACTGCTCAGCGACCCCTACCTGTACCGGGACGAAAACCTGGAAGAACTGCGCGAGCTGGTGCTGGTGGCCTGGCAGGATTTCTCCCAGCGCCCGGTGGCCGAACTGCGCGAGCTGGTCAGCAGCGAGGATATCCAGGAGCTGTTCGTGATCGGTTTCGAGTACTGGCGTGAACTGCGCCATACCGATTACTTCAATGCCATGCTGGAATCCGGCGTCAACGCCTTCTTCGACAAATACGGTGACACCACCCTGACCGAGCTGCTGGACGAAGTGGGCGTCACCCGCGCCATGATGCTCGACGACGCCCGCCGCTTCCTGCCCCCGGTTATGGAAAAACTGCGCAACGAAGGATTGCTGGAAGCGTGGCTTCGTCGGCACCTTTCCGGGTTTTTTGAGGCGGAGGGGACGCTGGAGCTGCTTAATTAATAATTAATAGTGAATAATTAATAATGCGCGATCATGAATCGCGGTTGTTCAAACGTAAGAGG
>JAKSCQ010000298.1 GCA_022360555.1 Pseudomonadales bacterium | reverse complement strand
GTTGCTGTTTAAAAACACGCTTGCACGCAGCACGCATCACGCTTGCACGCCAATCCTGCAAACGGCAGCTTCATTATGGCGCCTGGACCGCAGACGGGTTCGTGGGAGCGTGCCTGCACGCGAATGACGCTTCGCCACAGTCAGCCTGTTCGCGTGCAAGCGTGATCCGTGTCAGCGTAAAAGACCGATACCCCCTCCGCCCGGATTAGCGATTAATCTTAACGGCTTTACAGCGAATCCGTTAGCAGTATCCCGATACTGAACCGGTTTTCGTAATCGTCGTAGTTGATCAACGAGTCCCCGTAGCCGGTAAAGCCCTGGATAATGCCCTTGAAGCGTTTGCTCAGGGGAAAGGAGTAGTTGATGCGGGCAGCGCCCTTGTTGTCCGAGCGCAGATTGTTGCGCAGCATCAATTCCACCACATGGTTACCAAAGGGTCTGGCCACTTCCAGCTCGAAGTGGCCCAGGTATTTTTCAATGTCCGGGTTGTCGTCGCCCTGGGTATCCAGTGGGTCGTCCTTTTCTTCCTCGGGAATCCGGTA
The DNA here is from genome assembly GCA_022360555.1 of Pseudomonadales bacterium. Lineage (GTDB taxonomy): Bacteria > Pseudomonadota > Gammaproteobacteria > Pseudomonadales > Alcanivoracaceae > Alcanivorax. Next base: position 1,094 of record JAKSCQ010000298.1, on the reverse strand, counting down.
CCAGGGCTTGATGGACCAGTAGTAGTCTCCCGTTTTTCCCACATAGGTCATGAAGATCCGGTTCCAGCTACGGGAAACCGGCACATCCTGGCCGTTGGACTCATGAACGACACCCAGTGCCACCAGCTCGGAATCCACCGGACCCAATTGCCAGTTTACCGGCTTGGTGATGAACAGCTCCGGTTCGTAGTTGGCTTCGCGGAACGGCGCGGACAGTTCCGAGTTATAGGCCTGCCAGTAGAAGGTGCCGGTGAAGGCCATCCACAGGGTAATGTCATCGACGATGTTTTCCTTGATCGGTGCCTTCAGGGAAAGCTGGAACTTTACTTCGGTAGGCTGCAGGTCCTTGTCGTCCTTGCTGGGGTCATTCCACTTGCGGTTGGACCAGTAGCTGTAAGGCATCAGGTAGTTGCGCCGGTGCGGTGTAATCACGAACGGATTGCCCTGGGTGGTGTTTTCCAGCGCCAGGCGGGCCCGCAGGGCGTCTTCGTGGACACTGCGTTTCTTGACCTCTTCGCCATTGGTGCACCAGTCACGAATTTCCTGCAGCGTCACATGGCTGTTGCCGGTCTGGGCGCTGCGCAGCAGACAGTTATTCAGCTTCTGTTGTTCGGTCATCTGTGACGGGGAGACCGACTCCGACGGAACCTCGGCTTTTTTATCCGGATCACCGGGGGAGGAAGTCGCCACTTCTTCCTGGGCGGACAGGGGGCTGCCAAGCAGCATCAGAAAAAAAGCAAAGGCCTTGCGCATGGGGGAGTCCTTGCGGTGCGGAAAGGGAGTCAGAGTGTTTTCAGTTCCTCGTCGCTCAGGGTGCGAGCCTGGTCCTCCAGCATGACGGGAATGCCGTCGCGGACCGGGTAGGCCAGGCCGCTGGCCTTGCATTTCAGCTCTGCGGATTTGTCATCAAAAATCAGCGGCGCCTTGCTCACCGGGCACACCAGAATATCCAGCAGGTTGGGGTCGATCATGGTCACGATTCCTTCAATGGTTGGCGCCGAGTATAGCAACTGTGCGCGCATTTGCCGTGATAATGGAAACAGCGTGTGTATTTTTACGATTTTTAAAGAAAGTACAATAAAATCAGTGGCTTG
>JAKSCQ010000314.1 GCA_022360555.1 Pseudomonadales bacterium | reverse complement strand
TCAAGGGCATCATGGCGGTGGACAACGGGCACCTGGTCTCCATGGACTTAAAAGGCGATCCTCATTCCAGCATCGTGGACCTGGAGTTCACCCAGGTGCTGATGGGCAACCTGGCCAAGGTGGTGGCCTGGTATGACAACGAGTGGGGCTATGCCAACCGGCTGCTCGACTGGGTGGCGGAGCTGTCCGCTGGCACGCAACACGCTTCACGCTGACACGCAAAAGACAGCGATGATGCGTGCAGGGGTGCCGAGGTTGAAAATAAAGAGGGCGGGTTGTCTTGGACCAAGGCGGCCTGCTGGATTGTGAAGTGGTATGTTGCGGCGCATTAGCGCGGGCTTACCGGCTGTTTAATTGCGTGCAGGCGTGCAAGCGTGTTGCGTGCAAGCAAATCTTTGAGGTAACACCATGAACTTCAAACGCATGACCGACCTGGATCTGGCAGGCAAACGCGTTCTGATCCGTGAAGACCTGAACGTGCCGGTGAAGGACGGCAAGGTCACCAGTGATGCGCGTATCCGTGCCTCCCTGCCCACTATCGAGCACGCCCTCAAGGCCGGTGCCAAGGTGATGCTGATGTCTCACCTGGGGCGTCCCACCGAAGGCGAATACGCCGAGGAGTTTTCCCTCAAGCCGGTGGCCGAGCACCTGGGCAGCCTGCTGGGCCGCGAGGTACCGCTGGTGAAGGACTGGCTGGACGGCGTGGAGCTGGAAGACGGTCAGGTCGTACTGTGCGAGAACGTTCGCTTCAATCAAGGCGAAAAGAAGGATGACGAGGCCCTGTCACAAAAGATGGCGGCCCTGTGTGATATCTATGTGATGGACGCCTTCGGTACCGCCCACCGGGCCCAGGCCTCCACCCACGGGGTGGGCAAGTTTGCCCCGGTGGCCTGCGCCGGCCCGCTGCTGGCCAACGAGCTGGATGCCCTGGGCAAAGCGCTGGGCAACCCGGAAAAGCCGCTGGTGGCCATCGTCGGTGGTTCCAAGGTGTCCACCAAGCTGGAAGTGCTCGAAGCGCTGTCCGACAAGGTGGACCAACTGGTCGTGGGCGGCGGTATCGCCAACACCTTCCTGGCGGCGGCCGGGCATCCGGTAGGCAAGTCCCTGTGTGAAAAGGACCTGATCCCGGCGGCGCAGAAGATCGCCGAGAAAGTGCACATTCCGATCCCGGTGGATGTGGTGGTGGCCAGCGAGTTCGCGGAAACCGCCACGGCCACCACCAAGAAGGTGGATGAGGTTACCGAGGATGACATGATCCTGGATATCGGCCCGCAGACGGCCCACATCGTCGCCGCCCTGATGAAGGAAGCCAAGACCATTATCTGGAACGGCCCGGTGGGTGTGTTCGAGTTCGACCAGTTCGGCGAAGGGACCCGGGAAATGGCCGAAGCCATTGCCGATTCCGATGCTTTCTCCATTGCCGGTGGCGGCGATACCCTGGCGGCGGTGGACAAGTACGGCATCGCCGACCGCATCAGCTACATCTCCACCGGTGGCGGCGCCTTCCTGGAATTCGTGGAAGGCAAGGTGCTGCCGGCAGTGGCCATGCTGGAAGCGCGGGCGAAAGACTAAGACGCTTGCACGCAGCACGCTAACACGCACCACGCCAAAGCGTGCCAGCGTCAAGCGTGTTTGCGTGCAAGCGGTTTCTTACGGAGTAATGTGGGTGCAATGCACCACAAACGGATAGTAGAAAGGGGAACTCAAAAATGGCACTCGTAAGCATGCGACAGCTGCTGGATCACGCCGCCGAACACGGCTACGGCGTACCGGCCTTTAACGTGAACAACGTGGAACAGATGCGCGCCATCATGGAGGCGGCCGACAAGACCAATTCCCCGGTGATCGTGCAGGCCTCTGCTGGCGCCCGTAAATATGCCGGTGCCCCTTTCCTGCGCCATCTTATCCTTGCCGCCACGGAAGAATTTCCGCACATTCCCGTGGTGATGCACCAGGATCACGGGACCAGCCCCTCGGTGTGCCAGCGTTCCATCCAGCTGGGCTTTTCCTCGGTGATGATGGACGGTTCCCTGGGTGAAGATGGCAAGACCCCCATGGACTACGACTACAACGTGCGCGTTACCCGCCAGGCGGTGGACATGGCCCACGCCTGTGGCGTGTCCGTGGAAGGCGAGCTGGGTTGCCTGGGCTCCCTGGAAACCGGCGAAGCCGGTGAAGAGGATGGCATCGGCGCGGAAGGCAAGCTGACCCATGACCAGATGCTCACCGACCCGGAAGAAGCGGCGGAATTCGTCAAGGCCACCCATGTGGATGCCCTGGCCATCGCCATTGGCACCAGCCACGGGGCCTACAAGTTCACCCGTCCGCCCACCGGTGACATCCTCGCCATCGAGCAGATCAAGGCCATCCACAAGCGCATCCCGGATACCCACCTGGTGATGCACGGCTCTTCCTCCGTACCGCAGGACTGGCTGCAGATCATCAACGAGTACGGTGGCGAGATCCCGGAAACCTACGGGGTGCCGGTGGAAGAAATCCAGGAAGGCATCAAGCACGGCGTGCGCAAGGTAAACATCGATACCGACCTGCGCCTGGCGTCCACCGGTGCCATCCGTCGTTTCCTGGCCAACAACCCGGCTGAGTTCGACCCGCGCAAGTACCTGAAGGAATCCATCGCCGCCATGCGCGATATCTGTATTGCCCGCTACGAAGCCTTCGGCACTGCCGGCAACGCGGACAAGATCAAGCCGATCAGCCTGGAAACCATGTTCCAGCGCTACGAGGCCGGCGAACTGGACCCGCGGGTCAAGTAACCGCGCAATACGCAGCCACGCGGATGCGTGTGTTGCGGGGCCAAACGCAAAAGGCCGCACTCCAATCGGGTGCGGCCTTTTGTGTTTGTGGGAGCTTGTCTGCAAGCGAGCTGACGGCGATTTGTTTGTTGGCAGGAGCGGGTTTCGCCGTGATTGATCGGCAGCGCGGCCGGACGGCCGCTCCCACAACAAGGCAGGGCAGTCTCTAGCGTGTGGTGCGCAGAATCACGCCATTCTCGCCGCTCAGCAACAGGGCACCCTGGTGATCCAGCGTAGCGGACTTCACCTTTTCCAGGCCATCCAGGAATTGATGCTCCAGCGTCATCAGCGGTTCCGGGCAGGCCATCATGGTCACGCCACCGGTCTGCACCGATAAACCATCCTCGGTGAGAGAGTAACTGGCCATGTAGTTGTTGCAGGCGGCCTTGCCGGCCAGCTTGCCCGGTTCGTGGAAGTTCAGGGTCAGCGTGGCATTGCCCACCGGCTTGCCGTTCAGGGTTTCCACCTGCCAGGGCGGGCCCATCAGCTGCGGTTCATCAATCATGGGGCCTCCTGGGGGCTGGCTGCTGCAGGCCGCCAGTGCCAGCACGGTAGCGGCGAGGGTTATGGAGTGGCATCGTTGCATGGGGTTTCCCTTGTCTTGATCGAGCGGAATGGTTAGAAACCGCCGCCGACAAATAGTTTCGCCGGATTTTCCTGATCCAGGACAAGCCGGTGTCAGGTTTCACCTTACCGGCATTGACCCGTTTCGGCATCCGGTCACAATGCAGGTGACGGCAACCGCAAACGGACCCGACAATGCTCAATGCCTTTATGGAATATTACCTGGACCATCCCTGGCTGGTGCTGCCGCTGGCCATGGTTTCAGCCGTCGGTGTCGGCATGCTGTGGATGGGCTGGTTGACGCTGATGATTACCGCCTTTGGCCAGCGCCTGTGGGGGTGGGGCTTTGCCATTGTGCTCTTGCCGGTCCCGCTGTCCCAGTGTTTTGCCTGCCGTTACCCATCGTTGAACCCCTGGGCCAACCGCCTTGTGATGTGGGGGCTGCTGTTGGCCCTGCCGATATTGTGTCTTACCGCCTGGTGGGCCTGGCTCGCCATGGTTCAGCCCTCTTCCCCGCCGTCCTGATCCAGCCGGGTGAGAGGCTGCTCAGGTTTCGCATAACTCCAGCGGGCCTGCCGCTGGGTGGTGTGATAGCTGTCCAGGCCGGATAGCGCCACGGTACCGGCCCTTTCAATATCCACATAGCCATCGCCGCCCAGGGCGTAGGCGGGTAGCCGTATATGTTCAATGGCGCCGATGACCAACACGGTGTCGTTAATTTTGAGCGTCTGGATTTCCTTTACGTACAGCCCCAGCCTGATCCGCGATTCGGCAACAAAAGGGGCGGGAAAACCGGGTAGATAGTCAGGCGTCAGGCCGGTAGCAGCGAATTCGGAAACTGCTCTGGGATAGCGGGCGGCTGTCTGGTGGGCGGGTATCACCATATCCGCGTGCACCTGATTGAGAGTATAAACACCGGTGTCGGTCAGGTATTCCAGGCTATGACGGTCCACCGAATGTGGGCGGATAATCATGCCCATGAGCGCCGGGTCGGCCCCGATATGGAAACAGGAACTGACCATGGACAGATTTTCCTGGCCCCGCCCGGAACGGGTGCCAAGCAGATTGGCGCTCTTGAAGCCTGACAGGCTGTTTACCAGGTTGACCCGTTGTCGGCGGGGAAGGTCGTTGAGTGTTTTCACGGTAAGGTGCATGGTGTGTTTCCTCCTGGCCACGTATTATCAAAACGCGCCGTGAGCAAACCGTGGAGAACCCGCGCCGGTTATGACACACCCTTTCGACCGTGATCACATTCTGCAGGAATGGAAACCGCTTAACTGGGAAGCCTTTGACCCGCTCAGTGAGTCGAGCCGGCGTTATGTGGCCTACTACGGATTGAATTTTGCCGAGAATCTGCCGGAGCTGGAGCACGGTTTCGGTTACTTCGAAGCGGCGGGGCACCAGCTTTCCGTGCATGCCTGGCGGCCGGCCAGCCCCCGCGGCACGGTACTGGTCTGCCATGGGTATTTTGACCATGTGGGCCTGTACCGTCATGTGATTGGCCATGTGCTGGAGCTGGGCTATGCGGTTTTGGCCTATGATTTGCCCGGCCATGGGCTCAGCTCCGGGCCGCAGGCCGTGATCGATGACTTCCGTACCTATCGGGATGTGCTGGAGCAATGCCTGTTCCAGGCGGAAAACCACTTCCCTACCCCCTGGCACGTGATCGCCCAGAGCACCGGGGGAGCTATCGTGATGGATTATCTGGCCAGCCGCGGCGAGGGTGACAACAATCCCTTTGAGCAGATCATCCTGCTCGCCCCGCTGGTGCGGCCCTTCAAATGGAGCACTGCTCGCTGGCTGCATACCCTGGTCAGCCCTTTTACCAAGAGCATCAAGCGGGTCTTTACCGTTAATTCCAATGACCCGGATTTCCTGGATTTTCTGGAAAACAAGGACCCCTTGCAGGCACGAAGGGTGTCGGCGGTGTGGGTGTCCGCCCTGAAAAAATGGTTGCCGGGGTTTGAAAAGGCGGGCCGTATCAAGGTGTCACCCGTGGTGATCCAGGGGGATCAGGATGAAACCGTGGACTGGCAATATAATATGAAAGTCATTCAGAAAAAGTTTTACAATCCGAGCATTCATATCCTGCCCGGCGCCCGCCACCAGCTTGCCAATGAAAATCCGGATTATCGCGAAAAAATTTTCGCGATTATTGATCAGTATCTCGGTTGAGTCGGCAATTTTACGCTTTGTTACTTGAGCTTCTTTCTTCCTTTTCGCATGGTAATCCTGCTTTGGGCAGTTTGCCCTTTTTGTGATTTCAAGGAGACAACCATGGACAAGAAATGGATGCTGACTCTCGCTGCCGGCGCCACAATGATGACCCAGGCCGCCGTGGCGGACCTGAATGCAGGCGTGAATGCAGCAGTGGATATGAAAGCCGATGCGGATGCCACTGAGCAGGCCGTTCGCGATCAGCGTGATGCAGCCAAAGCAGATGCAAAAGCACAGCATCAGCAGATGAAGGATGATGCCAAGGCCAAAAAAGCGGAAATGAAAGCCCAGGCCGAAGCCCACCAGAACAAGGCCGAGGCGAAAGGTAAGGCCATGGAAAACGATGCGCGCGGCAAGCGTGATGAAGCCATGGAAAAAATGGAAGCCAACAAGGAAGCGGCCAAGCAACATCACGAAGACGCCATGGACAAGGCCAAGGAAGCCCGCGCCAATGCCGAGGTGAATGCCAACGCCAAGATTGATGAAGAAGGCGCCCGCGTGGAAGCGGATGCCAAGGCCAAGGAAAAGGCCTGGTACAACTTCTGGGATTAATATCCTGAAGTAATAAAAAAGGCCGCTTTTAAAAGCGGCCTTTTTTATGGTTTATCCGTATTGTCGAGAGTGACAGGGTCCGGTCAGTCCGGCTGGCTGGATGTGGCTCTGTGGGAGCGGTCGTTCGACCGCGATAACCCGTCCGTATAAAAGATAGCGGTAGCCTCGGCTCACAGAAAGACGACCACTATCGGTAACCATTGACCTTTTTTTGACCCGTGTATGGCATGCTAAAAAGTGAGCCAGGTGTGTTTCTGGCGCCAGTCAGCGAGGCATGGAAAATGGATTCGGTCTGGAAGGCAGTGACGGTGGCGCTGTTTGCTCTTTTCAGTTCTGGTGTGGCCGGGCAGGAGGAGGAAATGCTGAGTTCGGAGACTTCCCGGGCGACCCGTTTACCACTGGAGGAACAGCGTATTCGCGATGAGGAGAGAATGCAGGACGAGCGGGATGCGCATCGTGAACGGGCAGAATCCCGCGAACGGGATTTGCAGGAGCGTATTCAGCAACGCCGCGATGACATCATGAAGGACATGAACAAGACCCCCTGACACTGCGGTTAGCCTGAAAGGAAGCCGCAGAACGAAGCATCCAGTGGCCTGGGTTTTCATGGCTTGGCAGAGGCAGGATGCCGGATATTGCCTGCGGCAATTCCGGCATGTGGGAATGTCTCGCTGAGCACGCCAGGCGTTGTTCGCAGGCTCCTTAATACTGGTTGACGCTACCGCCTTCCCCCACCAGCACCACATCCGCCGGCCGCTTGGCGAACAGGCCATTGGTAACCACGCCAACGATATTGTTGATCTTTTCTTCCAGCTCAATGGGGTTGACGATGTCCAGGTTGTGAACATCGAGAATGATGTTGCCGTTATCGGTGACAAAGCCTTCCCGGTATTGTGGCTGGCCGCCCAGGGCCACCAGCTTGCGCGCCACATGGGAGCGGGCCATGGGAATGACCTCCACCGGCAGGGGAAACTTGCCCAGGCGTTTGACCTGTTTGGAGCCGTCCACGATACAGACAACCTGACGTGCCACCGCGGCCACGATCTTTTCCCGGGTCAGGGCACCGCCGCCGCCCTTGATCATTTCCCGGTGGGCGTTGACCTCGTCGGCGCCATCCACATAAACCGGCAGGTTGTCCACGTCATTCAGGGAGACCACCGGGATGCCGTGGCTTTTCAGGCGCTCGGCGGTGGCGTCGGAGCTGGCCACTGCCCCCTTGATCCGGTCCTTCATGGTGGCCAGGCCATCGATGAAAAAGTTGGCGGTGGAGCCGGTGCCCACCCCGATGAATTCGCCTTCGGGAACAAAGCGCAGCGCCGCCTCGGCGACCTGCTTTTTCAGCGCGTCCTGGTCCATAGCTGTCCTGTCGATGATGGCAGTGGTGAATGAGCGGCAATTATAGGTCACAAGCAGGGGCAGGCACGACCCTGCTGGACGCTGGGCTATGGCACTCTTAGACTAGTCCCCTTTATTGCCTTTCTCTGCAAGCCTGAGCGGACCCCTTTCATGCTGGATAAATACGTCAAACGGATACTGCAGTCCCGCGTCTACGACGTGGCGGTGGAAACTCCCATTCATGCAGCGCCGTTGATTTCCAAGCGTATTGGCAACCGGGTGCTGCTCAAACGCGAGGACCTGCAACCGGTTTTCTCGTTCAAACTGCGTGGCGCCTATAACAAGCTCTGCCAGTTGGCCCCGGAGCAGCTCGAGCGTGGCGTGATCTGTGCCTCGGCGGGCAACCATGCCCAGGGTATGGCGCTGGCGGCCACCTCCATGGGGGTTAAAGCCACCATCGTCATGCCGCGCACCACGCCGGATATCAAGGTAAATTCCGTGCGCAATCATGGCGGCAAGGCGGTGCTCCACGGCGACAGCTTTGACGAAGCCCTGGCCCATGCCCGCAAGCTGGAAGAACGCGACAAGCTCACCTTTGTTCACCCCTATGACGACCCGGATGTGATTGCCGGGCAGGGTACCGTGGGCATGGAAATCCTGCGCCAGCAGAGCCGCGACCTGGATGCCATCTTCATTCCGGTGGGCGGCGGCGGGCTGGCTGCCGGTGTGGCCGCCTATGTGAAATATGTGCGCCCGGACGTGAAGGTGATCGCCGTGGAGCCGGAGGATGCCGCCTGCCTGAAGGCCGCCCTGGAGAAAAAGCGTCGGGTGATCCTGCCGGAGGTGGGCTTGTTTGCCGACGGCGTCGCGGTGAAGCAGATCGGCAAGGAAACCTACAAGATCCTGCGCGATCACGTGGACGAGGTGATCACCGCCTCCACCGATGAAATCTGTGCCGCCATCAAGGATTCCTTCGAGGATACCCGCGCCATCTGCGAGCCGGCTGGCGCCCTGGCTCTGGCGGGGCTGAAAAACTGGGTGGCCAAACACCAGGTGGAAAACCAGACCTTGGTGGCGATCCAGAGCGGCGCCAACGTGAACTTCGACCGCCTGCGCCATGTCTCCGAACGGGCGGAGCTGGGCGAGCAGCGCGAGGCGATTCTGGCGGTGACCATCCCGGAGCGCCCGGGGGCCTTCCGTGCCTTCTGCCAGGCCCTGGGGCGGCGCGGCATCACCGAATTCAATTATCGATACAGCGATGATCGCGATGCCAACATCTTTGTCGGCATCCAGTTGCGCCCCGGTGGCGAGGCGCTGCAGGCGCTGATGTCCGACCTGGAAGCGCGCGGTTATCCGGTGGTGGACATGAGCCACAACGAGATGGCCAAGCTGCACATTCGCCACATGGTGGGCGGCCACACGCCGCGCCAGGATCTCCAGGAGCGTCTGTTCCGGGTGGAGTTCCCCGAGCGCCCCGGTGCGCTGATGAAGTTCCTCCAGTCGTTGGGGGAAAAGTGGAATATCAGCCTGTTCCACTACCGCAACCATGGGGCCGCCTACGGTCGGGTGCTGGTGGGCTTCCAGGTGGAGACCGGCAAACACGGCCGGCTGCTGGCGGACCTGAAGAAAGTGCCCTATCCCATGGTGGAAGAGAGCGATAACCCGGCATACCGACTGTTTTTGAACTAATTGCGGGTCTGCCGGTCCACACACCCTGTCGACGGACGCTGGCGGCGGGGTGCAAGCCTTGTCACAGTCCGTTTCTGCATTTGGAATGCGAGCAAATCGCCGGGTTAGTGAGTGTTTTTGTTAAGATGCGTGATCAACATGCGCTAACCGCTTGACTTTACAATTCGGGTTGGCCAAATTTTGACCTGGTTAACGTTTTACATTTTGTCATACGACTAAAGTGACAGTCCTGTTAATACTTTCGGGTCACTTTTTTCATATTGCTGTACCATTTTGGGGAATAAAACAATGAAGAAAAAGCCGGATGCCCTGGTGCTACTGGCCTTGGTTTTCGGGTTGGGCGTGCTGGTCAGCAGCCTGACTCATGGTGGCAACGAGCAGGATTACCAGCGCTACGCAGAGAGCGCCGGGGTCGTGGTCAGCCAGAGCCAGCAGTAACCGTCAGATCGACCCGGTGGTCCCACGGGGCCACCGGAATCACACCTTCCTTCACTTTCTGAAAATCATACCCGGCGGCCACCAGGACAGGGCGCCTGGGCCGGCGTGTCAGATCAGCCAGCGTGCGGTCGTAATACCCCCCTCCCATACCCAGCCGAAAGCCGGCCTCATCAAAGGCCACCGCCGGCAGGACAATCACATCCAGTGCCCACAGGGCCCGTCCCCGCCGGGGAATGGCCGGCTCGTCGATGCCGTAGCCGTTGGCGCGCATGGCGTGGTGTGGCTGCCAGAGTCGAAAGCGCAGCCGGCCACGGTAAATGGGGTCCAGAAAAGGCAGGTAGGTGCTGGTGGCGCGAAAGCGCTGGTGGCGCAGTGCCGGCAGCAGATCCAGCTCGCCATCATTGGCCAGATACAGGGCGACATGGCGGATTGGGCGATGCGGCAGGGCGCTATCCAGTGCCCGCCCGAAGCGTGCCGCGGCACGACGGCGTTGGCCATGGCTCAGGGCCCGGCGTTGTTGTCGGAACTGACGGCGCAGTTGTCGCCGGTCGGCAGCGCTCATAGAGGTATCGGTGGGGTCATGGAAAAGGGTGCTTCCCGGTCCGCCGCTGCGGGCTTGGCCCTTGAACCGTACGGTTCAAGGTGGAGGCAGCAGCCATTGCCCTCAGGCTTTCCGCTCACTGGGCGGACATGCGCACAGGCAAGGCAATATATGCCCCCGGGTATTACTTTATCGGCTCAGGGACATCGCCCTCTGGCGTACGGGCCAGGAAACACTCGAAGCCATTATAACAGTGGTGCGGGGCGGTGACAGTCTTGACAGGGCAGTTAACAGCAGCAAACGGCAATGAATAATTAATAGTGAAAAGTTAATAGCTAAATTCAAAAGCGAAACGGCGGCAGTGGGAGCGGTCGTTCGACCGCGATTCGAGCTTTGGCGAGATCGATGATCTTGTTGGGACGGTAATGACTGAGCAAGGTCGGATTGTTCTGCGGACGATGCCTTGCCTACACGCGAATTCGCGATCGAACGATCGCTCCCACAGTGAGGGCATGGGTATTTCTGGTGTTGGCGTGATGCCTGAAGCGTCTTTTACAGTTTCCGGCGGGCGTCTTCGAAGGCCTGGATCTCGTCTTCCAGGCGGCTGAGCAGGGCCTGGACCCGGGCTTCGCTTTCCGAATCCTGGTTGACGGACTGGCGGGCCTTGAGCAGTTCGTGGCTCATGTTCAGGGCGGTCATGATGGCGATGCGTTCCAGGCCAATCACATTGGCATCGCGCACTTCACGCATCTGTTCATCCAGATAGCGGGCGGCCGCCAGCAGGTTGTCCTGCTCGCCGGCCGGGCAGGCGACCCGATACTCCTTGTCCAGCAGATGTATCACCAGGGAGTTTTCGTTAGACATGGCCGAGGGCACCGCATTGGCTGTGGATCAATGACTGGCAGGATGACATGCTCAGGACTCCTGCTCCAGGGATTTCAGACGCGAAATGATGGCTTCCACCTTGTTGCGGGCCACATCGTTTTTTTTCAGCAACTGGGCGCGTTCTTCCACCAGCTTGGCCTCGCGATCATGCAGGGCCTGGTTTTCCTGGCGCAGCCGTGCACTGATGTGCAGCAGCTCATCGACCCGGGCTTCCAGTTGCCTTAGTTGTTCTTCCGTCGTCATGGCAAAATGTACGCTGTTCGCCTAAGGTGTGGGCCGCTTGGTGGCCCGGCTCCCCTGCACCCCGACCGGATGATGCCGGCTTGGGTGCCCCCCACCCGGATTGCAGGCTGTTTCAACTATAGGTGTGGGGTCTGCAAGGGTCAATGAAATTGAGTAATGGTAGCCACTTAGCGCACATTTCTCAGGTAATCCCCAACTGCGGGAATGGATAAAAGGCATGTCAGACGCGATTGATTTTGAGGTTCTGGTTCAGGGGCTGGCTGCGGCGGGTGTGGCGCATTCTCCCAGCGAACTGCAGGGGGTGATGGCCGGGCTGCTGGCCACCGGCCACGGTGGCCGTGATGAAGAGGTGCTGGGGGTGCTGGCCGCCCATGCGGATCTGGAGCAGGGCTTTGATGCCGCCATGGCCACTGCCCTGCTGACCGTGCGTGACGAATTACAGAACGGGTTCGAAGGCACCGGGCTGGACCTGAACCTGCTGCTGCCGTCGGACGAGGATGACCTGGGGCTGCGGGTGGCTGCCATTGCCCAATGGTGCGAAGGCTTCCTGGTGGGCTTTGGCACCGGTTCCGCCAACACCCACGACAAGGACCTCTCACCGGGCATTCAGGAAGCCCTGTCGGACCTGGCGGCGGTCAGTCAGGTGGCAACCCCGGATGAGGATGGTGACGAGCAGGAAGACATGTTCGAACAGGTGGCCGAACACTGCCGCATGGCGGCACTGATGATTTACACTGAACTGGTGATGAAGCATCAGGGCAAGCCGGCTCCGGAATCCGGGACGCCCCCGACCCGCCACTGAACGAGGCGCTGGACGCTACACGCAAAAAGTACCCGAGAAGGAATGATTTTGAGCATCAATCGCCAGGAATTCGCCCGTCGCCGCCAGGAACTGATGGGCATCATGGAGCCCAACAGCATCGCCGTCCTGCCCGCCGCACCGGAACGTACCCGCAACCGGGACGTGGAATACCCCTACCGGCAAAACAGTGACTTCTGGTACCTGACCGGTTTCCCGGAACCGGAATCGGTGATGGTATTGCTGCCCGGCCGGGAACATGGCGAGTACGTATTGTTCTGTCGTGACCGGGACCGGGCCATGGAAATCTGGAACGGCTACCGGGCCGGCCCGGAAGGGGCGGTGGCGGATTACGATGCCGATGATGCCTTCCCCATTGGCGATATCGACGAAATCCTGCCCGGCCTGATCGAAGGGCGCGAGCGGGTCTACTACGACCTGGGCCATGACGCGGAATTCGACCGGCGCCTGATGGGCTGGGTCAACAGCATCCGCGAGCGCGTTCGCTCCGGCGCCCAGCCTCCCGGTGAGTTCGTGGCCCTGGCCCATCACCTGCACGACATGCGCCTGTTCAAGTCCGCCGGTGAAATCAAACTGATGCGCAAGGCCGCCAGTATCTCCGCCGGTGCCCACGTGCGTGCCATGCAGGCGGTGCGCCCCGGCATGATGGAGTTTCAACTGGAAGCGGAATACATCCACGAATTCATGCGCCACGGTGCGCGCAGCCCGGCCTACCCGAGCATTGTCGGGGGCGGCGCCAATGGCTGCATCCTGCACTACATCGAAAACAGCCAGAAGCTGAAGGACGGCGACCTGGTGCTGGTGGATGCCGGCTGTGAACTGGAGCACTATGCCTCCGATATCACCCGCACCTTCCCGGTGAATGGCAAATTCAGCAAACCCCAGCAAGCCCTGTATGAACTGGTACTGGCCAGCCAGTACGCCGCCATCGAAGCCACCCACCCGGACAACCACTGGAACGTGCCCCACGAACAGGTGGTGAACATCCTTACCCAGGGTCTGATCGACCTGGGCCTGCTGGATGGCGAGTTCAACGAATTGGTGGAAACCGAAGGCTATCGCCGTTTCTTCATGCACCGCACCGGCCACTGGCTGGGGCTGGATGTGCACGATGTGGGCGACTATCGGGTGCAGGACCAGTGGCGGCAACTGGAGCCGGGCATGACCCTGACCGTGGAACCGGGGCTCTATGTGTCCCCGGATGACGATAGCGTGGACGAACAATGGCGTGGCATCGGCATCCGCATCGAGGATGATGTGCTGGTCACAAAGGACGGGTGTGAGGTGATGACCCACGCAGTGCCGAAGGATGTGGCGGACATCGAGAAAACCATGAAAGGCCATTGAAGGCAGTGAATAGTTAAGGAACCTCTGAATAACCCCTTGCATGCTCAGTCTTTCAGGCTGGCTCGTAATCTAGGCACAATTTTGAAGGTGTATGTCCATCCATCGAGAAATTGTAACGACG
>JAKSCQ010000312.1 GCA_022360555.1 Pseudomonadales bacterium | reverse complement strand
CGTCAGCTTGCGCATCGCCGAGCAATACGTTGCCGCTTTCGAGAAAGTGGCCAAGGAATCCACCACCATGCTGCTGCCCCAGGGCCTTAGCGATATTGGCGGCACCGTGGCCGGCCTTCAGAAAGTACTCAAAACCGTGGAAAAAACCCCGGCCTGAAGAACTATCCCCCACATCAAGGAGCTTGCCCAGGCAAGCTCCGCCCTCTCTGTAGGAGATGGCCTCTCTTTGCCAAGGCTTGCATTCCTTTCCCGCCATCCCAATATCCTGAAGACCCCAATGCCTCACAGATTCAGGAGCTTCCATGTCCCGCCATTTCGAACAGGCCGACGGCCTTTGTGAAACCCCCGACGACGCCACCCGCGACTTCCTGTTCAACCAGACCATGTTGCGGATCAAGGAGCCGGCACGGAGCCTGGACTTCTACACCCGGGTACTGGGCATGCGCCTGGTGCGCAAGCTGGATTTCCCGGAGATGCAATTCAGCCTCTACTTCCTCGGTTACCTGAGTGAGGAAGACGCCGGCCAGGTCCCGGCGGATGATGCCAAACGGCTCACCTACACCTTTGGCCGCGAAGCCATGCTGGAACTGACCCATAACTGGGGCACCGAGAACGACACGGATTTCAGCTACCACAACGGCAATGGCGAACCACAGGGTTTTGGCCATATCGGCATCACGGTGCCGGATGTCTACGCCGCCGCCGAACGCTTTGAAGAACTGGGTGTGGAGTTCGTAAAAAAACCCGATGACGGCAAGATGAAAGGCCTGGCTTTCATCAAGGACCCCGACGGCTACTGGATCGAAATCCTCCAGGCCGACATGATGGAGAAACAGCAAAAAGGCTAGGGAACCTTTGAAAAGGTCATGCCGGAATTATTCGCTTCGCGAGCCCCCCAGGATCAAGTCCGGGGCAGGCTCTTCGGGGCCAGCCTACGGCTTTCTGCGCTGCGCTTGTCGATCCGGCATCTCCACCTACCAAGCAATGCGGCCTTCCAGCAGCGAGATCCCGCATCACAAGCGCAGAGAATCACTGCGGGATGGCGGGAGTTTTTCAAAGGGTCCCTAGCGGAAAAGTGTAGCTTTTGTGACAGGCAAAAAGCTTTTTTGCCTCGCTGGCGGCGTTTCCTTTATGTTGGGAGTTTGCTTTGTCGACTCTTCCAATCAATCGGGAAACGCCACCATGACCCAAAAGACACTGCTCACTCCCAGCCAACGCAAAACCTGCCAGGAAAAACAGTCTCAACCCGGCACAACCGGAGCCCGGGCCAAGGCTCTGCTGGCCGTGGATGCCGGCACCACCCAGGCCGACGCCGCCAACCAGTCCGGCCTGAGCCTCGGCCAGGTACGCTACTGCCTGCGCCGCTTCCGCGAAGTCGGCATGGCACTATTCCCGGCAACCGATTCCCCTGCCAAAACTTCATCGTCGGCAACGCCTTCCGCAAAGAAAAAAGCGAAAAGCTCGACCACGAAAACGTCATCAAAAAACAGCAAAAAGAACAAAGGCAAGAACAAGAAGAAAGACAAGGGGAAAAAGAAGGACAAGAAATCCGACAAGCCTTCATCCGGAAAGAAAAAAGACAAAAAAGGTGGCAAAAAGAAAAAGAAGAAAAAATAGGTGGGTTAACACTTTCGGCCACAGACTCCACACGATACTGATAGCGTGAAAACCTGGCACGCGGCACGCGTGCTATACTTCAGCTTTAATCATCAGGAAAATCGGGGGAAGCTTTGCTGACACGCTTGCCGCCTTGGGTAGAAGTGGGAGCTTTTCTGCTCGCCTTTCTGGCGGGCAGTGTCAATGCCGTGGGCCTGCTGGGCTTCAGTCATCAGTCAGTGTCGCACCTGACCGGCACATCCTCCCTGCTGGGGCTGGCGTTGGCTGACCTTGATCTGTCAGTGGCCCTGCATCTGCTCTACACCCTGCTCAGCTTCCTGGCCGGCGCTGCGCTTAGCGGCATGCTGATTACCAGTACCGCTCTGAAGCTGGGCAGACACTACGGTTTTTCCCTGTTGATCGAAGCGGTACTGTTGGCCCTGGCCATGCTGTCCCTGCAACAGGGCAGTGACCTGGGCATCTACCTGGCATCCATGGCCTGCGGCCTGCAGAACGCCATGGTAACCACCTACAGCGGTTCGATTATTCGTACTACCCACCTGTCCGGCATTTTCACGGACCTGGGCATCATGCTGGGCAACTGGCTGCGGGGCATTCCGCTTGATTCACGGCGTTTGTTGTTATTCCTGTTGCTGATCGGCGGTTTTATCTGCGGCGGCATTGTCGGCACCTTGCTGTTCCGCTGGCTGCACTTTATCGCGCTTATGATGCCGGCTTCCCTGGCTGGCCTACTGGCGGTGGCGTACTGGATTTACAACCATTCTCATCATTGAGAACCGTCCAGTCCGATACCGAGAATCGGACTGATAATGCATGCAAATTTGCCCGGCTATCGGCACTGCCAGGCATAGTCCATCTGCCTGGCCGTTTTCTCCGCCAGTTCCCGGCTGTGTAGCCGCTCCACCAGATGCAGGCTCATGTCGATGCCGGC
Organism: Pseudomonadales bacterium; assembly: GCA_022360555.1. Taxonomy (GTDB): domain Bacteria; phylum Pseudomonadota; class Gammaproteobacteria; order Pseudomonadales; family Alcanivoracaceae; genus Alcanivorax. Next base: position 5,821 of record JAKSCQ010000312.1, on the reverse strand, counting down.
GGAGATGCCGGCGGAGGTGATGCGGTTGCCGTCTTCCACCCAGCGTACGTTTTCCTGCACGTTCAGGGCCGGGAAACGCTGACGCAGGTCGGCGATATCTTCCCAGTGCGTGGTGACCTTCTGATCGGTGAGCAGTCCGGCTTGTGCCAGCAGGAAGGCGCCGGTGCAGACGGAGGCAATCCACTGGGCAGACGCCTGGGTGTCGCGTAACGCGTTCAGCAGGGCCTCACTTTCCATGGCTCCGGTATGCACACCGCCACTGACCAGCAATACATCCAGGGGCGGGAGGTTGTTCAGGGAAAAATGGCTGCGCACCGGGAAACCGCCACGGGCCATCACGTCACGGCGCTCACTGATCAGCGCCACCTGCCAGGGTGGGGTATCGCAAAGCCGGGCGGCGGTGGCAAAGACTTCATAGGGGCCGGCAAAATCCAGCACTTCGGCGTCATCATAGATCACGATGCCAATCTGCAGCATGGTCACTCCGGAAATATGACAGGGTTATTTGGGGGGCAGGGTCAGCACGAAATCCAGGCAGCGCTTCAACCATTGTCGCAGAACTGCATCATCGGCAACCACGTCCGCGTCAACCATAATCATGCCTTTCATGGGCCGACCCGTGAAGTCCATTTCTCCGGCTCCGGGCTGGTTAAGCAGGGCCGGGTAGGCGGCGGGGCCCACCCGGGCGATCAGGCGGTCGCCCAGAATGCCGCAGCACATGTTGCCGGCAAGCAGAAAACACAAACCGCCAAACATGCGCTTTTCATCGGGCAGGGTACCGGCCACTTCATGCAGGCCTTCGCGCACCCGCGCCGCCAGATCGTGGTCAAACGCCATAATTCAGAAAACCGCCCGCACGGCGTTGATGGTCAGGCCCACCAGCACCAGGGAAGAGAGCACAAACAGTACAAAGCGCACTTCGATCTTGTTGATCAGAGCCTGCACCAGCGAATGCACCACCCGGATACCCACATAAATCCACGCCAGGGTCAGGTTGATGCCATCGCCCTGGCCCAGCAGTGCCAGCGCAAACGCCACCGCATAAAACACCGTGGGCTGTTCCATCAGGTGGTTGTAGTTGTCGGCTTTCCAGCGCACGTTGGCGGGCAGGGTGTTCATCTGCTCACCACGCGGGGCGTAGGGGTCCGGTTTCATGTTCGCCTTGAGCATGGCGGGAATCCGGGTCACGTACATCCACAGCCACATGACCATGGACAGGGCCACCAGCGCTACCACCGGGGCCAAAATCGGACTTGCTGTTTCCATTAAGGCTCTCCTCTAATTGATTCTTCGTAGAATTGTATGGAAACGGGGGAGCGCGAAGCGAGATATTTCGGGCGCAAGATGCGACATGCTTACACGCTGGCACGCACCACGCTTGCACGCGAACATCGACCGAGCCCCGGTTCGCGTGTAAGCGTGTTGCGTGTAAGCGTGCTGCGTGCCAGCGCACAACCTTACAGCAGCACTCGATCCAGCCAGGCGCCCAGTTGAATACCGACAAAAAAGCAGATCGCAAACACGAGCCCGCCGATGATCCGGTGGTGCTGGCGATGCCAGACCTGCCGCCAGGAACGCCGCTGTGGCCCCGGCTGCACCCACAGCCCGTCATTGTGAATTTCCAGCAAGCTGGCCAGTTCACCTTGGTTCAGCATGGCCTGTTCCGTTTGCGGAGATAGTCGCATTGTTATTCTCCTTCCCTGTTTTATTGTTCGACTTATATCTTTTATTTATTTTCCAACGACTGAAGCAGCACTTTTAGTACCTGTTGCCAGTGCTGTTTCATCGTTTCCCGATGCGCTTCATCCAGCAATTTTTCCTGATGGAAGCGCAGGGCGGTTTTGGTTTTGTTGGGGAGCAGGTAAAGCTGCAGGGTGGTTGCTGCTTCCCCTTCCGGTTGCCAGGTAAGGCGAAGTTTTTCCCCCGGCGTGACGCTGCGGATCTCTCCGCAGGTTCCCGTGGTGGTCTGATACCGCGCGCCTTTTTCCCAATCCGGCCGGGTCGCCATGTCTCCGAGCCACAGGGGCAAGCCCTCCGTTAGCAGAAACGCCCACAGGGTGAGCGCGTCCACGGGCAGGGTTTTCTGTACTCCCACCTGAAACCCGGCATCAGCGGTCTGGCCAATGACGCGCCGGCCCTTGGCGTATTCATAACCGACGGTCACCGTCTGCGCCCACCAGCCCTGATCGCGGGCCAGCCACCCCTGTGCCACGATCAGGCGGGCGATGGCCTTGTGATCCAGGCTTTCGGCGCCGGCCTGGTCGAGCCGGGCGATCCATGCATCCCAGTTTTTGCCAGTGGCGTCTTGCAGCGCCTTGTCCGATATCTTGCCGTAGGCCTTTTCCATGGCCACTCCTGCCTTATCCGTTTTCCGACCAGCGCCAGGTGGGGGTGTTCAGCAGCCCCTGGCCCACCACCCGAGTTTCCCCCAGCTCCTTGGTCAGCTCAATGCCGTGACAGTCCGGGTGTTCATTGAGTGCCGCCACCAGTCGGCTGGCATGGCTGACCACCCACAACTGACTGTGCTGGCTGGCCTGTTTGATCAACCGCGCCAGCGCTGGCAACAGGTCCGGGTGCAGGCTGTTTTCCGGTTCGTTAAGCACCATCAGCGACGGCGGGCGCGGGGTAAGCAGGGCCGCGATCAGCAGCAGATAACGCAGGGTGCCGTCGGACAGTTCCGCCGCTGACAGGGGACGCAGCAGACCATACTGGTGAAACGCCAGTTTCAGTCGGCCATCGGGCAGGGGCTCGATAGCCAGTCGGGCACCGGGGAAGGCATCCTCGATGGCCGCATCCAGGGCCTGGCCATCGCCCACTTCGCGAATGGTCTGCAGGGCCGCCGCCAGATCGTGGCCGTCGTGATGCAAGACCGGGGTACGCGTGCCGATCTGCACCTGCCGGGCCGGGGCCTCGCGGTCGGTGCGAAAGTGATCGTAGAAGCGCCAGCCCCGAATGCGTTCACGCAGGGCCAGTACTTCCGGCGCCTGGCGGGCATCGGCCACCTGGCTGAACAGACTGTCGAAGGTATTCAGATGTTCGGCCAGGGTCTGCCAGCCATTACCGGTGCGCGCCCGCACCAGGGGGCCACGGCGGTCCACCAGCACCGAGGCGGACCGGTAGGGACCGCCCGCCCAGATAATTTCGCGTTTGATTTCCGGGTCCAGGTTGAAGGCAGTGGTGCTGTCCGGTTTGGGCAGACCCAGCTCGATCAGATAGCCGAAATCCTCATCGGCAAACCCCAGCTTGAGGCGACGGCTGTGCTGGCGCGGCCCGCCCTCCACCGGCACCAGCCCCTTGCGCATGGCGGTGCTGAGCGTCTCCGGCCCGGCCCAGAAGGTGGACTCCAGCCCGCCCTCACTGGCCAGCGCCGCGATCACATCATCCCTGGCGGTGGCCGCCAGCAACCGCAACGCCCGGTACAGGTTGGACTTGCCACTACCGTTGGCCCCGGTAATCACATTCAACGGCCCCAGCGGCAACGCCAGTTCCAGGGCGGAGCGGTAATTACTGATGGCCAGGGTGGTCAGCATGTTTTGTCCTTATTGTTAGCTGCAAGCCACAAGCTTCAAGCTGCAACGCGGCTCTAGCTCCGTGGTCTCTGCCAGGGCCTTATCCGCGTTCAAGCGCGGGCACAGACGGTCTGCCGCGATAAACCAGGCCGCACCTTGTCGCTTGCGGCTTGAAGCTTGTAGCTATCTTCTATCCTTTCCACGCCCACAGCGCCGCCAGCAACGCCACCGGTGCGGTTTCCGCGCGCAGTACCCGGTTGCCCAGGGCAAAGGCGGTGAAATGCTTGTCCGTCGCTGCCTGCAATTCCTCGTCGGAGAAACCGCCCTCCGGGCCGGTGAGCAGTGCCAGGGCGTCCACCTGCTCCAGGGCCGAGGGGGAGAACGGGCTTTCTCCCGGGTGGGCGATCAGGCGCAATGGCGGCAGGTCCGTGGCCAGCCAGTCTTTCAATGGCATCACGCCTTCCACCACCGGTGGCCGGTTCAGCCCGCACTGCTCACAGGCGCTGATGGCAATCTGCTGCCACTGGCCCAGTTTCTTCTCCTGCCGGTCGCCCTTGAGCCGCACCTCGCAACGTTCGGTATCCAGCACCACGATCCGGGCAGCGCCCAGCTCGGTGGCCTTCTGGATGGCATAATCCATGCGGTCGCCCTTGATCATGGGCAGCGCCACGGTCACGGCAATGGGGGCGCTACGGTCGTCGGCATGGAAGGCCAGCGGCTCCACGGTCACCGTCTTCTTGCCCATGGCGGTGATCCGCGCGTGCCATTCCCCACCACGCCCATTGAATACCACCAGCTCGTCCCCTTCGACCATGCGCAGCACCTTGCCAATATGATGACTGGCATTGGCGCCCAGCTCGGTGGCAAGGCCGGACTGAAATTCCTGATCGTCAAAAAAACGGCGGGCCATGGTGTCTCCAGCAAAACCAACAGGAACGCCACCGACGCCGTGCATTCATGGCGAACCCGGAGGCCGACTTAGGCTATCATAGCGCAGGCCGAAACCTGCTCCAGCGAGATCCTTCATGGGTGAAATTGTTCGTTCCTCATTCCAGCCGTCCCTGTGGCTGCGCAATCCCCACCTGCAAACCCTGTGGGGGCCGCTGGGCCGCAAGGCGCCGGAGGTGGAGCGACGCACCGAGCGGCTGGCGCTGGCGGACGGGGACTACCTGTTGCTGGACTGGGCCGGGCCGCAGAGCCATCCCGGCCAGCTCACCGTAATCCTGCTGCATGGCCTGTCCGGCTGCAGCGACTCCCACTATATGCGCGGCATCCAGAAAACCCTGGCCGACGCCGGCATTCGTTCGGTGGCCATCAACAGCCGGGGCGCCAAACAGCCCAATGACACGGCCCTGTGCTACCACGCCGGGGAAACCGACGACGTGGATGCGGTGATCGAGCATGTGTTCCACCAGGACCCCACCGGCCATCGCATCGCCATCGGTGTCTCCCTGGGAGGGAGCCGGCTGCTGAACTGGCTGGCCCATCGCGACAATGGCCGGCTGACGGCGGTGGCCTCAGTGTGCGCGCCGCTGCGGCTCGACCTGTGTGCCAACCGGCTGGACCGGGGGCTGTCGCGGCTGTACCGCCAGCACCTGCTGAAAAACCTGCTGGCCCAGTTCGAGGAAAAGAAACGCTACCTGGACCGGGTCAATCCGGCGGAAGCCAAACGCCTGTACCGGCTGAACATGGATGGCATTCGCTCATTCTGGCGTTATGACGACCAGATCATCGCACCGCTCTACGGATTCCGTGGCGCCAGCCACTATTACGCGGAATGCTCCGCCGGCCCCACCCTGCACCATATCCGCACCCCGTCCCTGATGTTGCAGAACCGTGACGATCCCTTCATGACACCGCAGACCCTGCCACGCCAGGAAGAACTGGGCCCGGCAATGACACTGGAAATCAGCGACCACGGCGGGCATGTGGGGTTCGTGGCACAGGGCAACCGCCGCTACTGGCTGGAGCAGCGCCTGCTGGCGTTCGTGCAGGGGTTTGGGTTTCGATGAGAGAAGGGTGGGCGAGCGCCACAGCCAGAGTCGCTGCTGTTGGAGCCCATGCTTGCATGGCGAACGAACCCGGCAATTGAATGCAAGATTCAAGACCTGAGCCTGGAGGTCGCTGAAGGTCGTGTGAAATGTGAGGCCTGACCCCTTGCCTCGCGCTTACACCACTTCGCATAGACTCTGCTTCATCGGCAATAAAGCACTTAAGCGCCTGCTTAAACATCTTTTTCAAACTTTTCCTCCGTGATCAGCAGGAACATGACGCCCGCAGCACGGGCAAAATTGGAGCGAAGCGTAAATTTT
>JAKSCQ010000237.1 GCA_022360555.1 Pseudomonadales bacterium | reverse complement strand
CTGGGCGTGATTCCGGTGGTCAATCCGGAAATCCGCGACCACAGCGACAGCTTTACCTCCGCCACCATGCTGGCGGAAAAAGACGCAGACGGCCATGTACCGCGCATCGTCTACCGTCAGGCCGGCGACAAGTACATCCTGGTCGAGTACGGCGACAACGTGCTGGATCTGGCCCTGCGCATGCGTGTCCATGCGCTGATGGAAAACCTCAAGGCCAGCCCGGTGGACGGCATTCTGGAACTGTCCCCGGGGGTGCGCAGCCTGCAGATTCATTACGACTCGCGGCGCATTGATCAGGCCACGCTGGTCGCCACGCTGCTGGACCGTGAAAAAGCGATCGGCAGCGTGGACGACATGGTGGTCACCTCCCGGGTGCTGCACCTGCCCATGGCCTTCGAGGACAGCGCCACCCTGGATGCGGTAACCCGTTACCAGGAAACCATTCGCAGCGACGCCCCCTGGTTGCCCAACAACGTGGAGTTCATCCGCCGCATCAACGGCCTGGATTCCATCGACCAGGTGCGCGACACCCTGTTCAGCGCCAGCTATCTGGTGCTGGGGCTGGGCGATGTGTATCTGGGCGCGCCCTGCGCGGTGCCCATTGATCCGCGCCATCGTCTGATGACCTCCAAGTACAACCCGGCCCGTACCTACACCGCCGAAGGCACCGTGGGTATCGGCGGCGTCTACATGTGCATCTATGGGATGGATTCCCCCGGTGGTTACCAGTTGGTGGGCCGCACCCTGCCGATCTGGAACAAGCACCTGAAGAACAAGCAATTCAAGGAAGGCGAACCCTGGTTGCTCAAGTTCTTTGATCAGGTGCGCTACTACCCGGTGAGCGAAGAAAAGCTGACACAAATGCGTGACGCCTTCCGCCACGGCCACCTGGAAGTGGAGATCACCGAGGAGCCGTTCAGCCTGGCCGAGCATCGCCAGTTCCTGAAAGACAACGAACAGGAAATCGCCGCGTTCAACGCCCGCCGTGACATTGCCTTCCGCGAGGAAGTGGCCCGCTGGCAGGACGAGGATGCCGCAGTGGAATCGGCCCTGATGGGCAGCAAGGCGGACATCGGCGAGGTGGATGGCCACCTGATCAGCGCGGAAATCAGCGGCAACGTCTGGAAGCTGCTGGTGGAAGAAGGCGCCCAGGTCAGCGAAGGCGACCCGGTGGTGATCGTGGAAGCCATGAAGATGGAATTCGAGATCGTCGCCAGCGCCACCGGCAAGGTCACCGGCCTGCACTGCAAGCCGGGCTCCATCATCAACGCCGGTGATCCGGTTCTGGTCATTGATACCGACCAGGTGGCTTGAGGAAACCGGGAGCGGACATGACACGCGCAGCCAAAAAATCGGAAAACCTGGCGGAAAGAATTTATCTGCAACTCAAGCAGGACATCTTCGATTTCCGCCTGATGCCCGGTGACCGATTCAGCGAAAACGAAGTGGCCGAACGTATGGGCGTTTCACGAACGCCGGTTCGCGAAGCCCTGTTCCGGCTGCAACGGGAAGCCTATGTGGATGTGCTCTACCGCAGCGGCTGGCAGGTCAAACCCTTCGACTTCAAGTACTTCGAGGAATTGTATGACGTGCGCACCATTCTCGAATGTGCCGCCGTACGCAAGCTCTGCGAACAGGAAGGCGACCTGAGCAACCTGGACGACCTGGTCGCCCTGTGGTGTGTCCCCGAGGCAGAGCGCCTGGACCACGGCCCCACAGTCAGCGGCATGGATGAGCGTTTCCACGAACAACTGGTGGAAGCCGCCGGCAACCAGGAAATGGCCCGCATCCATCATGACCTGACCGAACGGCTGCGCATCATCCGTCGGCTGGATTTCACCAAACCACCCCGTGTCGATGCCACCTACAACGAACACCAGGCAGTGCTGGAAGCCATCCTGCACCGCCGGGTGGAGCAGGCGCAGATACTGCTGCGCGCTCACATCGAAGAATCCCGTAACGAAGTTCGAAAAATCACCGTGCACATGCTGCACGAGGCCAGTGCTCGCAGTGAATTGCACGCGGTCGACAACACGGTTTAGCGGGGGAAGGCCGGTTCGCCGGCCGATTTAACGGGGCCCGTTTGCGGTCTCGAGGACAGGGCAGGGAGCCATAACGGCTCTTAACGGAAACGCCAACTTTAACGCAAGGGGAAACACTATGAGTCTTTCTCGATCCATGAAAAAACTGGCTGCCGGCGTGGTTGCGTCCACGGCCATCGCTTACAGCGGCGCCGTCATGGCGGCCGATACCATCAAGGTGGGGGTGCTTCACTCCCTGTCCGGCACCATGGCGATCAGTGAATCTACACTGAAAGACACCGTTCTGATGATGATTGAAGAACAGAACAAGAAGGGCGGCGTCATGGGCAAGCAACTGGAGCCCGTGGTGGTGGACCCGGCTTCCAACTGGCCGCTGTTTGCGGAGAAAACCCGTGAGCTGATCACCCAGGAAGGGGTGGACGTGATCTTCGGGTGCTGGACCTCGGTATCCCGTAAATCCGTACTGCCCGTGGTGGAAGAACTGAACGGTCTGCTGTTCTACCCGGTGCAGTATGAAGGGGAAGAGTCCTCCAAAAACGTCTTCTACACCGGCGCCGCGCCCAACCAGCAGGCCATCCCGGCGGTGAACTACCTGCTCAATGATCTGGGTGTGGAGCGCTTTGTTCTGGCCGGTACGGATTACGTGTATCCGCGTACCACCAACAAGATTCTGGAAGCCTACCTGAAGTCCAAGGGCGTGGCCGACGAAGACATCATGATCAACTACACCCCGTTCGGCCATTCCGACTGGCAGAGCATCGTCAGCGAGATCAAGGCCTTCGGCAGCCAGGGCAAGAAGACCGCCGTGGTATCCACCATCAACGGTGATGCCAACGTGCCTTTCTACAAGGAACTGGGCAACCAGGGTGTCAGCGCCGAAGACATTCCAGTGGTGGCCTTCTCCGTGGGTGAAGAGGAACTGTCCGGTATCGACACCGGCCCGCTGGTGGGTCACCTGGCCGCCTGGAACTACTTCCAGAGCGTCTACAACGATGCCAACAACGCTTTTATCGACCAATGGCATGCTTACACCGGCGACGACAAGCGCGTGACCAACGATCCCATGGAAGCCACCTACATCGGCTTCAACATGTGGGTAAAGGCGGTGGAGAAAGCCAAGTCCACCGACACCGACAAAGTCGCTGACGCCATGATCGGCATTGAAACCCCTAACCTCACCGGCGGCACCGCGGTGATGAACGAAAACCACCACCTGTCCAAGCCGGTACTGATCGGTGAAATCCAGGACGATGGCCAGTTCGCCGTGGTCTGGGAAACCGATGGCCTGGTGAAGGGCGATGCCTGGTCTGACTACCTGCCCGGTTCCAAGGACCTGATCTCCGACTGGACCGATCCGGTCAACTGCGGCAACTACAACACCAAGACCAAGAGCTGTGGTGGCGCTTCCGCCGAATAACACAGACCGTCAGCACACCGGGCCAGGCCCGGTGTGTCTGGCCTGGCTCTGATTCATTTTTTGACCGCTTTTTTAACGCACTATTTTTTACCCCCTGTAAGGAGCCCGTCATGGGTTACAGTTTCAGCCGGATACTGGCAGCCATGCTGATCGCACTGCTGGCCAGCACAAGCTGGGCAGAAGAGTCGCTGCAAGACATGACAGCGCCCCCCCAGGAAAGCGAACAAGCCGATGCCGCAGGCATCGCACCGCCGACCATCCAGACAATTCTCGACCGGCTGACCAGCCGCAGCTTCGACGAAAAGGAAGCGGCGATCCGCCAGTTGGCCGGGCAGGACAGCCCCCGCGTCATCCCTCTGCTTAACGCCCTGATGGAACGGGAACTGATCCATAACCGCAAAGACGACACCATCACCCTGGGCAGCAAAAGCGACGGTCAGTGGCAGCTTCTGGACCCGGTCACCCTGGAACCGCTGGGCCAGGTGGAAAGCCGTGCCGCCCGCCCGGTAGTCATCAACAACCGTCTGCGTACCGTGATCAACAATCAGCTCGCCCTGTTTGCGCTCAACAGCGAGCGCACTGAAGAACGCGCCCGGGCCGCCGAACAACTGATCGGCAATAACGATCCGGAAATGCTGGCCGCCCTGAAAGCCCTGCGCGAAACGGAAGACAGCCCCCGCGTACTGGAGCAGATCGACACGGCGCTGAATATCGCCGCCCTCAACAGCGACGACCTGACTCACCGCCTCAATGCCATCCAGGCGCTGTCCGGCAACCTGCACCCGGAAACCAAGAACACCCTCAACCAGCGTTTGCATGCCACCGACAGCGATACCGAAAAGCAGGCGCTGGAAAAGGCCATTGCCCGCATCGAGGCACGCATCGAGACCTTCCAGACCGCAGACACGCTGTTCTTCGGCCTGAGCATGGGCTCCGTGCTGTTGCTGGCCGCCATTGGCCTGGCGATTACCTTTGGCGTCATGGGCGTGATCAACATGGCCCACGGCGAGCTGATCATGCTGGGCGCCTACACCACCTTCGTGGTCCAGCAGGCCCTGCCCAACAGCCACGAGTGGTCGCTGCTGATTGCCATCCCGGCGGCGTTTCTGGTGTCCGCGATTATCGGCATCCTGATCGAACGCTTCGTGATCCGCTTTCTTTACGGTCGCCCCCTGGAAACCCTGCTGGCCACCTTCGGGGTCAGCCTGATCCTGCAACAGGCGGTGCGCGTGATCTTCTCGCCGCTGAACCGCACCGTGGTCACCCCGGACTGGATGAGCGGCGCGCTGCAAATCAACCCGGTGTTCTCACTGACCTATAACCGCCTGTACATCATCTTCTTTGCCCTGGCCGTATTCCTGGCACTGCTGACACTGCTGAAGAAAACCCGTCTGGGTTTGCAGGTGCGGGCCGTGAGCCAGAACCGCACCACTGCCCGCGCCCTGGGCATTCGCAGCGAACGCGTCAACGCCCTCACCTTCGGGCTGGGTTCCGGCATTGCCGGGGTGGCCGGCGTGGCCCTGGCACAGCTCACCAATGTGGGCCCCAACCTGGGCCAGAGCTACATCATCGATTCCTTCATGGTGGTGGTGTTCGGCGGAGTCGGCAATTTGTGGGGCACGCTCACCGCTGCCTTCGGCCTGGGCATCGCCAACAAGTTGCTGGAACCCATGGCCGGCGCGGTACTGGCGAAAATCATCGTACTGATCTTCATCATCCTGTTTATCCAGCGCAAACCGCGCGGGCTGTTCCCGCAACGCGGCCGCGCCGCGGAAGAGTAAGGAGCCTTTTGCAATGCGAGATTCCACCTTCAAAGGCGCCCTTAGCGACCGCACCGCCAGAACCTTCATGGGCGTGCTGTTCGGTGCCACCCTGCTGGTCACCCTGCTCAACCAGGTGTTCCCGCCGGATTCCGCGCTGCACGTCAGCGCCTATACCGTCACCCTGCTGGGCAAGTACCTGTGCTATGCCCTGCTCGCCCTGGCGCTGGATCTGGTGTGGGGCTACTGCGGCATTCTCAGCCTCGGCCATGGCGCCTTCTTTGCCCTGGGCGGCTATGCCATGGGCATGTACCTGATGCGCCAGATTGGTGATCGGGGCGTGTACGGCAATCCGGAACTGCCGGACTTCATGGTATTCCTCAACTGGAGCGAACTGCCCTGGTACTGGCACGGCTTTGACCAGTTCTGGTTTGCTGCCCTGATGATTCTGCTGGTGCCCGGCCTGCTGGCCTTTGTGTTCGGCTGGCTGGCGTTCCGTTCCCGGGTCACCGGGGTGTATCTGTCGATCATCACCCAGGCGCTCACCTATGCCCTGATGCTGGCCTTCTTCCGCAACGAGCTGGGCTTCGGTGGCAACAACGGCCTCACCGACTTCAAGGACCTGCTCGGCTTTTCCCTGCAATCCGATGCCACCCGGGTGGGCCTGCTGATGGCCACCGCCGTGGCGCTGGCGGGCGCCTTCGTGCTGTGCCGCTGGATCACCGGCAGCAAACTGGGGCGTGTGGTGCTGGCTGTGCGCGATGCGGAATCCCGCGCCCGCTTCGTGGGCTACCGCACCGAGCACTACAAACTGTGGGTGTTCACCCTCAGCGCCATCCTCGCCGGCATCGCCGGGGCGCTGTATGTACCCCAGGTGGGCATCATCAACCCGGGCGAATTCTCGCCACTCAACTCCATCGAGCTGGTGGTGTGGGTGGCCGTGGGTGGACGCGCCACGCTCTACGGCGCGGTGATCGGCGCCATTCTCGTCAACTATGGCAAAACCGTGTTCACCGGGGTCATGCCGGAAGCCTGGCTGTTTGCGTTGGGCGGCCTGTTCGTGGCGGTCACCGTCTTCCTGCCCCAGGGGCTGGTGGGACTGGTGAGCCAGCACTGGCCCACCGTGCGCGACAAATTACAGCAGAAAAAGGCCGATCGCGACGACACCACCACGGCAGAAGGAGACGCCCCATGAGCGCACTGGATTCCCTGCGGGAAACCTTCCGCCGCGACCAGGTTTTCGACTTCATGCGCCAGGGCACCCGCACCGTGCTGCCCGGCCAGCTCGATTCCGGCGCCGGCAAGAACATCCTGTATCTGGAAGACATTACCGTCAGCTTTGATGGCTTCAAGGCACTCAATGACCTGACCTTGTACATCCAGACCGGCGAACTGCGCTGCATCATTGGTCCCAACGGCGCCGGCAAGTCCACCATGATGGACGTGATCACCGGCAAGACCCGGCCGGACAGCGGCACCTGCTTTTTCGGGCAGACCCTGGACCTGACCCGCATGAGCGAAACCGACATCGCCACCGCCGGCATCGGCCGGAAATTCCAGAAGCCCACGGTGTTCCCGGAACACACCGCGTTCGAAAACCTGGAACTGGCCATGAACGATGCCAAGGGCACCTGGCATTCCCTGTTCACTCGCATGAGCGGCGAGCAGAAAAGCTGGATCGAGGAAACCCTGCACACCGTGGGCCTGCTGGAAGAACGTCACAAGGTGGCCGGCCTGCTCTCCCACGGCCAGAAACAGTGGCTGGAGATCGGCATGGTACTGATGCAGAAACCTCAACTGTTGCTGGTGGACGAACCCATCGCCGGCATGACCCGCCAGGAAGTGGAACGCACCGGCGAACTGCTGCAAAGCCTGGCCGGCAAGCATTCGGTGGTAGTGGTGGAGCACGACATGGAATTCATCCGCTCCATCGCCCGCACCGTGACGGTATTGCACCAGGGCAGTGTGCTGGCCGAAGGGAGCATGGATCAGGTGCAAAACGATCCAAAGGTGATCGAGGTTTACCTCGGGGAATAATCGAGCACTGTAGGAGCGCCACTTGAGGCGCGAAGACCGCTCTCAATTGAGAGTACCGAGAAGCGAGTAACGAGTTGCGAAAACCGAAAACTCTTTTGCCTTTCGAAACTCGCTTCTCGTAACTCGAAACTTTGTTCGCGCCTCAAGTGGCGCTCCTACAGCGGCCCTGAACAATGTTACGGAGTTAAAACCGTGCTGAAACTGAACAACGTCAACCAATACTACGGCGAGTCACACACCCTCTGGGATGT
>JAKSCQ010000136.1 GCA_022360555.1 Pseudomonadales bacterium | reverse complement strand
GAAACCTGGACCCTACAACCCATTTCAGGGCATGTTGTTAGCAACGCGAGTGGAAAAGGCGTTGCCGGGGCCGAAATCTACGCCATGCAAAGCCCCGATCAGCTCCTGGCAGTCACCGATCGGGAAGGTTATTTTAGCGTAGAGGGAGAATCCCATCACCGCCTGGTGTTCCTGATGGCGGGAAGTGGCCGCCGCAGCGAAACCTATATTGTCAAAGCATCCGGCTACAATGATGCCTTCGTGCAAGCCGTCACCTATGTGCCTGCCTATGAGGCACAGCCTGTTGATGCCAATGTCACGATATTCAAGCCCTCAGAATATGTCTCCTCTCCCGCCTGCCCTCTCAAATCCTATGTTGATCACCTCAAAACCACAGGTGAAGAGGAAAATAAGACCAGGTTATTCTGGCTGGGGCAGGAAATAAGAAGCTTATGCAGCCAACATTGGCATCGCACTCGTAACACAGACACCTGCTATTGCGATCACCTGCATAAAGACCAAGACCAATGAAGAGCCAGCCAATGGTGAGGCTCGCTGCTATAATCACCATCCGTCAATAATACTCAGGGCATCGCCCTGTCAGATAAACAGACAGGCTATATTAGGGGGACTTCCATGCTGTATCTGGGCATAGACCTGGGCACCACCTTCTCACTGGCATCCTACATCAATGCCGCCAACCAGGTGGCGCTGGTGCCAGACCGCTTCGATGCCAATAGCTTCCGCACCCCCTCTGTAGTCCATATCGGCACCGGCGGATGCTTTGTCGGAGACGCCGTCGAAGCACGTTTACTGGAAGACCCCACCACCCCCCATACCCGTTTCGTCAAACTGGCCATGGGCGAGAACCAGAGCTTTCCCGACCATCAGCAACGCCCCTGGCGTCCTGAAGCCATTTCCGCTCTGGTCCTGAAGAAGCTGCTCGACGATACCCGCAGCTTCCTGCCAGATGATATTGCCGGCGCCGTCGTCACCGTGCCTGCCAATTTCAGCGACCAACAGCGCCAGGCCACCAGGCAGGCGGCCCTGCTGGCCGGCCTGCCACGCGTCACCCTGATCGAAGAACCCATCGCCGCCGCCACCTTCTACGGCGTCAACGACATCTCCGGTGACCAAACCCTGTTCGTGTTCGATCTGGGCGGCGGCACCTTTGATGCCACGCTGCTCCAAGCCGCCGATGATGGCCTGTTCGTACTCGCCACTGATGGCCAGCACGATCTGGGCGGCAAGACTGTGGATGAAGCCATCATGCAGCAGATTGCCGATGAATATGAACGCCTGCATGACGCAGACCCGCGTGAAGACCCCACAGCTCTGGTACAAATGCGCCAGTTTGCCACCGAAGCCAAGCTGGAACTGTGCCGGCCTGGCGTCAGCCAGGTACGCAAGACCCTGCTGTTGAATCGTCGCAGTGTGGACTTTCTGCTCACCGTCGCCCAGTTCAACCGACTGGTGGACAAGCTGGTGGATCAGGCTCTTACCATCTGTGAGCGCTGCCTGCAAGCCGGCAGTATGGACTGGGACTTCGTGGACCACATCCTGCTCACCGGCGGCTCAAGCCTGCTGCCGCTGGTACGGGAAAAACTGGCCGAGCGTACCGGCCGCCCCAAAGACGGCCTGCTGCTCAAACAACCCCACCAGGCCGTAGCCTTTGGCGCCGCCCTGATCGCCAACCAACTGTTCACCACCAATGGCCAGCAGAAAACACTCCAGCGCGCCACCGCCTGGCAACTGGGGATTCGCGTGGCTGGACGAGATGGCCAGCCCACCGTGCAGGTCATGATCGACAAAAACCAGCCAGTCCCCGCCAGCAAGACTGTCACCTTCCACACTAACCGGGAAGGCCAGCCGCGCATGGTTATCGAAATCGTCCAGCAGAAAGCCCCACAGGCAGAAGAAAAGAGCCTTGGCTATTTTATCTTCGCTCTGCCGGAAAACACCCCTTCAAAGTACGCCGTGGAAATCACTCTCGCTTACGACATGGAAGGCCTGGTTACCGCCACAGCCCGAAATCCACAGACCGGCCAACAGCTAAAACAGGTGATGGATGAAAACGGTGCAGCGCTGGATGATGAGCTGGTACGGCAAAAGGAATGGGTGGATCACACTCAGGTCAACGAGAGTTGATGCCGACAGCAATATCTCGTCGTTTTCACGAAGGCAGGCACCAGCGCCTTTAAGGCTTCCAGCTTGTCGCGTTTGTGGAGGTGACGAGGTGAGCCCAAAAAATTCCAAACCGCCTTCGGCGGTTTCCCTCCCCCACCCCCTCCCTGAAGGGAGGGGGGAGGCAAGCTACGCTTGCCGCAAAGAGAAAAACACCAAACAACACAGGAAGCTAGCCTGCGGCTAGCGGTCCTGGACCAAACGGAAGCCGTAATTGTGGATGCGGCTCGATGCGGCAGCCGTGAGGCGGCGCGTCGAACGCAGGTAGTTCGGAAAAGTGAACCAGGAGCCGCCGCGCAACACGCGCTTCGCGCAATCCCCCCTCGTCCAGGCACTACCATTGTTCGGGGCACCACTGTAACTGCCATTCCAACAATCCTGCGTCCACTCCCATACGTTACCGTGCATATCATATAAACCAAAACGATTCGGAGAGAAACTTTTTACCGGCGCCGTTTTATTGCCGTCCCACTGGCTGCCACAGCCTTTACAGTTGGCCCGGCCTGAACCAATGCTGTTGCCCCAACTGTAGTCGGCAGTGCTGCCCGCCCGCGCCGCATACTCCCATTCCGCCTCACTAGGCAGCCGGAAACGCTGGCCCGTTTGCTTGTTCAACCACTTGATATACGTCTGAATGTCATTCCAGCTTACTTCAATGGCAGGACGGTTATCCTTGCCCCAGCCATTGTCGCCGCCGTCACCGCTGTTATCCGGGCATACACCCGCGTCAATACAGGGCTGGTACTGGTTCCAGGTCACTTCATGCTCCTGCATATAAAAAGATTTAACGCTCACTCGGTGCACCGGCTTTTCATAACTGAAGCCGTCATTGGTGCCCATGCTGAAACTGCCACCAGGAATCTTCACCAGCTTGCCGACCAATTTCGCAATACGCGCTTTTTTTGCCGCAGCCTCTCTTCTCTCTTTCTTCGCTGCTGCCCAGTCAGCTTCCTTTTCTTTTACCCAAGCCACAACATCCGGCGCCTGTTTTGCCGCTTGCCAGCTTTCCACGGCTTGCTGATATAGAGGCAGGCTTTCGGCCAGTTCGCCACCACGCCTCTTTTTCTGTGCCTCATCGTAGCTCTGCTGCGCCTGATCCGCGCCAGGGCTTTGGCCAGTAAAGCCATACTTTTTCTTGTAGGCATCCCACTCGCTTTTCGCTTTTTGCGCCGACTGATCCGCCGCGTAGAGCTTTTCACCCGCCTGAAATTCTGCGTTAAGCTTTTCGTAGCCCGCTTTCACTTCGATAAAAGCGGCTTCTGACTGGGCGTACTGCTCCTTTCTCAGCAGGGTTTCCGCCATAGACTGGGTGCCTTCCAGCTCACCGATTTTGCTGCCGTTGAAGATGGCTCTCTCGGTAGCCAGCTGCCAACTTTGCAGGATGGTCAGGTCTTTGCCGTTGTTGCGCTCTTCATCGCGCAGGTCGCCGTCGAGGTTACGTCTGGCGGTTTCCAGGCGCTGCTTGAGCACCTTGATTTCACCCTGAAGCCGGGCAATAGATGCTTCCTTTTGCGCCTTTTCTGCCGCGCTCATGGGCATCAGGCCAGAGAGATCAACCACCCCCGTGCCCACCGCGCCGCCAAAGCCCACCAGCAATAGCAGCGCCGCCGCAATCGCCCATTTGTTCGGTCCGCCGTGAAGATTGGCCGCCGTGGCGGGCCGGGATGATTTCGCCGTTTTGCTCTTTCTGGTTTTGGCGCCCTTGGCAGTCAGCCCCTGTTGCAGCAAGCCAAGCAGCTCACCCGCACTTTGCGGACGGTCTTCCGGGTCCGCTTCCAGGCATTGCATCACGGCGACGCTGAACGCCGGGCTGATATCCGGGCGCTTTTCATGCAGAGGCTTGATCAGGCCGGCAGGGACATCTCCGGTAGCCATGGCATAGAGCATGACGCCCAAGGCGTAAATATCCGCCCGGGCATCCACATTCTTGCTGCCTTTGAGTTGTTCCGGAGCCATGTAATAGGCAGTGCCCATGGCTGCACCGGTCTGGGTGCGCTGACTGGTGGATTGCAGCTGGGCAATGCCGAAGTCCATCAACTTGCAGTGGCCATCTTCATCCAGCCAGATGTTTTCCGGCTTGATGTCGCGGTGCACAGTATGTTGATGCGCGTAGTCCAGCGCCGGTGCCAGTTGCTCAATGACTTCGGTCAGCTCTTTGCCGGTGAAGGGCTGGTTGAGCTGCTCGCGGGTCTGGATCAATTGTGCCAGATCCTGGCCCTCCAGCAGCTCCATGATCAGGAAGTAGAGATCACCAGAGCCATCAATCTGCGGATCGCTTTGCACGTCATACACATTGACGATGTGCTGATGGCTCAGCTTGGAACTGACGCGGGCTTCGTTGAGGAAGCGCTCCAGAGCCCGTTCGTTTTTGGTCAGGCTCGGCAGTAGCACCTTGATGGCAATGTCTTCGTCGCGATTCTTGTCGAACGCCCGGTAAACGGCGCCCATACCGCCCTGCCCGATCAGCTCCTTGATTTCGTAACGGTTTGCGAGGATCTGGCCAGGCTGCAGTTCAACCTGAGCGGCGTCCTGCGGGGCCAGGCCGGGGAAGTCGGCAAGCTTGGTTTGGGAAAGCGGGGATGGTCGCTGGGCGCCCGCGTTCGCGGGAGTGACGGCATCGGAAGCGGGATGGTTCCCTGGCTCAGCGCTGAGTGTTTTTTCCACCTCGGCCAGTTTGGCTTCGATGGCGGCGAATTTGGCTTTCAGGGCATCGGTGGGGGCATTGGCCTTTTTGGCGGCGATGTCCTGCTGTTTGGCTTTCAATGCCGCCTGAATGTCTTCTGTGCTGACGTTTTCATCCAGGCCCAGAGCCTTGAGTGCTTCTGTCTTGTCCACGTTCCCTTCCCGGTTTGAGTTTTCTCTCTGCACCCTCAAGCTTTTACCACAAAGGTAAATCCCAGACGAGCCACAGGCATCAGGTGAGGCCACAGGCTGAGTGACTGGAGGCCGTGCTAGTGTCAGAGTCCTGTGCCGCCCCTTTAATCTAACCACCAGAGAGCTGATGGATGAGAACGGCTCTGCAGGGGGTGGTAAACTGGTGCGACAGAAGGAATGCATTGATCATACGCAGACGAATGACCATTATCCAAGCTAGTTGCTTATAAGCATCCTGCCACATAGAAGAAGTGCACAGAGCGACCCAACCCTTTCGCTACCTTTCTTATCGCCTACACCTCTCAACAAACCAATCGCTATAATTTGCTCTACTGTGGATCATGAAAAGATTACCCTCACTGCCAATGCTACCAACTGTCCAAATAGTAGCCGGCAGGGAAACGACATCCAACACAAGCTTAAATGGTGTCAAAATAATATCGCCTACTGCACGGCCATAACTTGGACCCTGCGGGCCAGTTATAAAGCTCCCTTTCTGTGGAAGTATAGTGAGATATTTATCGCCATCCTCACAACTCCAATATGCTTTTTCTCTTGCCTGAGCAGGGGAATGCAAGCAACAAAGGCAAACAAAAATTAGAGATAGCACTCTTCGTACAAATTTCGTCTTCTCATTCATTGTCATTTCCCCAAAAAAAATCAGTCGAATACTGAAAAACATATAAGCGTAAAATAATCGCGTTTCAGTTCATCAGCTATCGAAAGGTGATCGAAATTCACCCAGATCCATATCAGAACGCTCACCGAAATAGTAATCATTGCCTGTATAGTCAATGGCATTGAAAAGGAGCTTTAAACTTAGCAAATCCGCATTTTCATCCACTACCCCTAGCAGGAACTGGGCAGGGAAACGGAGCACATCACCATTGCGATGGCGGACGGTGACCAATACCGATGTCAGGTAGCTATTTCTGGGGGAGGCCATGCCTGGCAACCACTGGTAGATCATCTGCATTTGCCCAGGAGCTACTGGTATTTCCGGATCCGGGCCTGTTTGAACCGCATCATTGACAATACGCCGCCAATCGAAAGGTGAACGGCGCAAATAGATACGCTCGTGCTCGACATACTCCCAGTCATCTGCATTTTCGTCGCCGAGATAAACCTTGAGCCAATCAGGCATAAAACGATCAATAACTGCATTTTCCAGCTTGTTAAACGGCTTTTTCCCCAAAACAGGTATCGGCTGTGTATCTGAATGCAGCCCCTCGCTCAGTATCAAGGAGTCAATGTTGATATCGCCCTCAATAAAAAAATGATTGCTCAAGCCATTAGTCACTTTCTCCGGCGCCACCCTCCCGGCACCGACCAATGATCCATTAATCATCAGACGCCAGTCGCCATCCAGATTGTTCCAGAACGCCAGGTCTATGGGTTGCTTGCCATCGACAATGGTTGGAGATTCATAATGCAAAAAACTCTTTCCCGGGCTCGTCGCGGTTTTTACTGCCACTTCTCCAGTGTGGTAAAGCAGTACACTGATCTTATTTGCGGGCGACAGGTTGGTACGCAGCTCGAACGGCAGCTTGAATTCAGCAAGCTTCTTACCCGGTTCAAGACGGTAGGTGAATTGGATGCGCCGCCAGGGAGTCGAATCAGCAGCTTCTGATACTGGCATAAGGAAATTCGGCAGCACCCACTTTGAATAACCACTATCGGGATTATGGTCTATGCCGGCTGCATTGGCTGTGCGATAAAGGCGGCTAGAACGTGTTTTCCCCCATGGCATGAAGTAATGCTTTTCCTGTTGCAGATCCAGCTCGGAAGTACCAGAGGAGACGGCAAAGTACTCATCACTAGTGTCGCTCCCTGACTTTACGTTTTTCTTCGGCGCCTTCCACTCAAAAATCAGCGCTTCCCGCGTGTTTTTATCTGCCTGCACATGTCGACCTTCGCGAACACCAGCTTCATATAGCGCCTGCCAATGCCCTGCAGCCTTTTCCTGGCCCGCATCACGGGCCAATCGATAATAGCGCATGGCTTTGGATTTATTGGTCTCCCCCGTCCAGTCGCTCTGGTACAGATCAGCCAGCATCATCATGGCCTTTGTATCACCAGAATCGGCCGCTTTCTTTAATGCCGGAAATGCTGCTTCAGCGCCCTTCTCGGCCATTACTGCCTGATAATCAACTGGTGGCGAGGAAATAAGCGCACACCCAGACACCAACAGAACCAGTAAAACGGAAACCAACCTGAATACCCACATAACGCCTTTCCTCAAATCAACAAAATACAGCCTTACCGCTTGAGCGACATGAAATTGATAGCGACATTGACAGCCTCGATGGGGTCCTGGGTGAAATGTTTCTCAACAGGAGTACCGCTATCATCGTCATGAGACAAAGTAATACAGAAACCACATTTCAAATCGGCAATGGGCTCCCAACTCAAACCAATCAAATCACCGCTTTCCAGATGGGCAAGCACCAGCAAGGCTGCCTTTAACAGCTCGCTACGATCCCCACCCGGGCAGTCATCGTCATAAACCGACCCGTCGGGATGCACATCATAGGCCTGGTGATAAATCACCTCCCAGCCTGGGCTTAACGGCACCTCCAGAGAGGGGATTTCCTCATCAAACCAAAGCTGCGCGGTTTTTCTCAATTCACCAGCCGTCATGACTTTTCATGCACCACTAAAAGCGCACCTTCTGTATTCCAGCCAGTTTCACCGCGCCCTCTTCTCTTACAAAGTACAACAATGCAAGGTCCGTTTTCCCATGAAGCACATAAGAGGAACAAAGAATAGCCACATAACGGGACTTCCCGGCCTCAGGAAACAGCTCTCTGACCCTGTGTGGACAAACCTCAGCCGGGCCAAGACTGTCCACATCCAGCAACCATTTGGTGATTTTCATGGTCAGCCGGTCAGAGGTCTCTGATGCCATCTGGGCATGAACACACTGAATTGCCTTTTGCCCTTTATATTCCCGGCATGAAAGAACCTCATCAAACAGGCTCAAAATCTCCACCTTATCTTCTTCTGAACTCCAGCCACCCCCACAAGCCAAACTTGCAGGAGATGTCAGCACGAAAAAAGGAATAACAAGAGCATTTATTAAAACCTTATATCGTTTTAAATGGTCATAATCTCTACCAATAAATAACTTCATTATCGCCACCCTCTTCCAGGAATTCCCTATAAACACTCACAACCGTCCCTGAGAAAGCGAAAATTCAAAGGCTGGAGATATCAGTAACCTCTCTCTTGCTTAAAAATCCGCACAATAGCTATATGGACGTTACCGTAAAGCCATTAACCAACACCACCAACTCCACTTGACGGTGCGTACCGGTTTTCATGAACACCGCTTTCAAATGTGATCTCACTGTTTCTCTCGAACGCCCTGTGGATTCCGCTATATCTGCCAGACTGACGCCCTGAGCCAGCAGGCCAACAACCTCTCTTTCAGCAACCGTCAGACCGTACCGTTCAGCCATCACTTTCAAATTCGAAGACTGCCGATTGAGATGGTCAGATACCCCGATCGTTTTCCCCACTTTGCCACTCCCTTCCGCTGTTATTGCTTTTGACGGACGGGAGTGGGGATTGCCTCAGGCCAGACTGCGAATCAGCCCATGGGTATCGGCGCGCAGCCGTTCCAGTTGGCGCTGGCTTCCTTCCCACTGGCTCAGTTCCTGATCAATCTGTTGCAGGCTCTGCTGCTGCTTGTGTTTTTGCTGGTTGGCTTGCTGGCGCAGGGTCTCCTGATGTTGCTGCACGGTGTGCTGAATATCTTTCTGGAAATCCCGCTTTTGCTGGTCGAGCACATCGAATAGTTGCTGTTGAATGAAGCGTTGCACCTCGCTGACCACCCGGCGCAGCTCGCTTTTCAGTCCATCACGGACCCGGTCCAGTTCCTTCTCCAGCTTTTCCGCATCTTCCTTCGGCCACTGGATAAAGGTGTAGATAAAGCCGCCCACCAGAATAATCGGTGCAAACAACATGATGCTCTGGCGCAGGTCGATACCCCAGCCCGCTTTGGCAATGCCACCGAGCACCATGGTGCCCATGGAAATGCCCATGATCAGCTTGCGGCTTTCGCCCAAGCGGGTCATGACGGTGCGCTTGGGCATTTCGCCACGATAATTGAGGGTAACTTCCAGGCGCTGATCCAGTGCGGTGTAGAGCGCGTGGCGATCACGAATCTGGAATTGCGGCAGGGCCGGAATGGCCAGTGTCTGCAACTGCTGATTGAGTTTTTCGTGCAGCGCCTGCAACTGCTTTTCTGCCTGTTGATGATAGATCTTGATGCTGGCCTTGGCTTCGGTAAGCACCGTCTTGCGCAGGGAGGCCAGAGTTTCCTCGTCCAGGGTCAGTTTGATCACAGAATGGGCGGGCTCAGTGGCCAGGTTACTGAAGTTCAGGTTATCGATGGCCTGGTTGACCGCGCTCACCAGCGGTGACTGCTGCAAGGGCAGTTGCTGAATCTGGCTGTCCAGGTCCTTGCGGATGGTGATGGTACTGTCGTCAAGCAACTGGCGCAGCTTGTCCAGCTCGGCCCGGTCAACGGTAGTGTCCTGGCCACCGGCGCCGTTCAGGCGTGCCTTACGCTGCTCAAGAATGCCAGCCTCCTGCTGGAAGCGATCGAAGATGGCATTGAGTTTATTGCCCAGCTTCTGGGCCAGAAAACGCTCAACCAGCTTCTGCCGCTCGGCATTGGCCGGGTCAGTAAACAATTCAGGCAAGGGCGCGGCCACATGGGTGGTAATCAGCCCCGGCGGATAGGTTTGCGGTGGCGTCTTGTGCTGCTCCCACCAGCCCACTTCCGGCAGGCCCGCGTCTTCGTTCAGCTCGTCCACGGTGAGCAGCGGCATAAAACACTGCATGTTGGCCAGCAACGCGTCCACTGCGTCGTGATCTTCACGGCTGAAGGTGTAGCGCAGGGGCGCAGCCACCAGGGCCACATTGGTCTGGGCGATGATGGCGTTCAGCAGCGCCGGGGAATCCAGCAGGCTGGTGGCGCTATCGGGGATAAGCAGCTTGAGATCCGCCACCCCTCGTGAGCTGGGCGCCTGCAAGGCAAAGGGGTTGGCCACCGAGGCCCGCGTGGCACCCAGCTCAATCTGTAGCGCCTGCACAAACGCCTGCTGTTGCTCGAACTGTTGCTTTTGCTTCTTGCGCAGGCCAAAGGCATAGGACTCACTCAGCGTGACCTCCATAAAACCGGGCCAATGCTTGCTGTCCACGCTGAAACCCTGGAAGGCATCGCCATAGAGCCAGTTGAACACCCGCTCGATACTGTCCGGCGTGAGGCCCAGTAATGCCACCGTCAGCAGGGGCTGATGCATTTCCCGCAACAGAGAGGCAACTGCATCGGACAACGGCGTTTCCGCCTGGCCGCGTTCGAGTTGTTCGCAGATCGACTGGGCGTTTTGTGTCAAGAGTTTGAGTTGGGGGTTGGTCATGCTGCTCTTCCCGTATTTTCTCTTTTAGTGATAGAGAGACGGACGAAAAGCCGTCCTGTCCCCATTAGCAACAAGCCGACTACTTTCCTGCTCCATTTGCCTAGCATTCCACAAGGCATGGGTTGCTTGCAGGTTAGCCGACTGAGCATTGAGCAAGATGGTTTCCGCCTCTAAAACGTCAAGCTGCTCACCCCCATCCGTCTTAACGGGTGGATTAGGGGAGAATGAACGCTGCGTGTTCACACAAAACGGTCAAAGCCAACATACAAAACCCAACGCTAGCTGCGCTAGCGGTCCTGGACCAAGCGGAAGCCGACAGCTCTACTGCGAGCGGAATACCCCAAACGGAACGCCGAACGCACAAAGTCCGGAGTATCGTCCCAGGAGCCGCCACGCAGCACACGCTTCGAACAATCCCCCTCCCAACAATTCTGCGTCCACTCCCACACATTGCCATGCATGTCATATAGACCCCAGCGGTTCGGCGCGAAACTCTTAACCGGCACGGTGCCATCTTTGCTGTTACTGCATTCACCACCGGGCCTTCGTCCATAACGCGCCTGTGAACAACTGATACTGTCGCCCCAACTGTACTTTGTCGTGCTGCCCGCTCGCGCCGCGTATTCCCATTCCGCCTCCGTGGGCAGACGGAATTTCTGACCCGTCTGGCGCTTCAGCCACTTGATGTACGCCTGAACATCATTCCAGTTGACTGCGATGACTGGACGAGTCCCTTTGCCCCAACCATTGTCGCCACCAGAGCGACTGTTATCCGGGCACGCGCGCGCATCAATACACGGCTGGTACTGACTCCAGGTCACCTCGTGCTCCTGCATGCGGAAATTGCGACCCGGAATACTGACCAGCTTGCCGACCAGACGCGCTTTTTCCGCCGCTGCCCGGCGTGCAGCTT
>JAKSCQ010000204.1 GCA_022360555.1 Pseudomonadales bacterium | reverse complement strand
TCAGTGTCTGACGCTGGTCACCCAGCCAGCTCACCGCTGACGGTATCTCCCCCGCCCGCATCCCCCAGCAGAGCGCCGGCCAGGCAGGCGCGGTCTGCGGCCAGAGCCGTTGCTGTTCACTGGTGGACGGCCAGCGATCCAGCACCCAGAGCACACCACAGGGCTGCCGCCTCTCCACCAGGGCCCGCAACGTGGTGAAGTCCGGTGCCCGGTGCAGGCACCAGACCGGCTGATTGAGCACCATGGCCAGCTCCAGTGTCGGCAACATGTCTCCCACGGGCACCAGCAACCAGCCGAATTGGCCACGCCGTGGTGCCAGGGAAAGTGAGCGCCCCCCCCATTTTTCCGTGAGAAAGGCATCCAGCAGCGCCCGGTGGGCAGAGAACACATGGCTGGCCGCCAGTCGCTCCCGCAGCGGGTCGGTGAAGCTCCGAATCACCCGGGCGTGGCTGTAATCCGCCAGTAGCCGGTTGAGCAGCTGTTCCAGGCGCCGTGTATTCAGGGTATCCAGTGCCTGGAAGGCCTCGTCCCGGGCCTGTGACCAGAAATGTTCACCTTCCTCCGCAGATTCCATCCTGTTGCCCTCCAGCCAGGCTTTCACCTGACGCAAGGGCACTCCCCGGTCCACCCAGTGCAGGATTTCGCGAATCCGCGCCACGTCCTGCTCGGTGTAGCGCCGATGCCCCCTGGGGGTCCGGGAGGGTCGGACCAGGCCATAGCGGCGCTCCCAGGCACGCAGGGTGACCGGATTGATGCCGCACTGCCGGCTGACATCCTGAATGGACAGCCCTTCGCTCATACCCGATTCCTCAGCCCCAGCGCATCCGGATAGGGGGACAGATAGCCCTGCTTTTCCAGGTAAGGCTGTTGCACCTTGCGCAGGCCACCACGCAGCAGGGTCATGGGCACGATCAGCGGTACCTCCTCGCGCCGGTAGGCCTCGATCTGTTCGTTGATCAGGTGGCGGTCGGTGTCACTGAGTTCATGGCGCAGAAACCCGGCCAGATGCTGCAGGGTATTCACATGGGCGCCACGGGAAACCCGCTGCTTCATGGCCGCCATGAAAGCATGGATATAATCATCGGCAATGGCGTCCAGCGGTCGGGATTTCAGGTCACTGAGCAGGGGGCCCAGTTGCCGGTAGGTCCTCTGACAGTGGGCCAGCAACTGGAACTTGTGGCGGCTGTGAAAGTCGATCAGCGCCCCGGCGGTCAGGCCACTCGCCACAAGCTGACACCAGTCATCATAGAGAAAAACCCGCTCAACAAAGTTTTCCCGCAGGGAGTCATCGTTGAGCCTGCCCTCCTCTTCCACCGGCATCAGCGGGTAGCGGGCCTGCAATGCGGCGGCGAACAGGCCGGCGGCGTCACGGTGCAGGACATCCCCATCCGGCTTGTAGACCCGGACCCGCTCCATACCGCAACTGGGGGACTTGGCCATCAGGATAAAGCCGCGCAGATCAACCAGCCCCGGCAGGGCACGATCAATAAAATCCTGCATCAGCGCACTGTGGTCCCGCCGACCATCAGTGGTCACCAGACGGACGCCCCCGTCGCGCTCCACCAGGCGCATGGCCTTGCGGGGCGCACTGAGCCCCGCCCCCATTTCCGGGCACAACGACCGGAACTGGAAATAGTGCGCCAGGGTGTCGGTGCAGTACCGTGAATGTTTGTGGCCCTTGTCGTGCCGGACCTCCATCCCCATCAGACAGGCACTGATGCCCACCGGTATGCGCGGTTGTGAAGACGCCATGACACTCTCCTGGTTTGGGCCAGTCTTGGCCAGATGCCAGGCCCAAGAATTGTACACAATTGAAGACATGTACAAGTTTATCCGGCTCCCCCGTCAAGGCCCTGTGAAGCTGCGGTCGGGTATCACAGATATGCAATCCGCGGCTTCTATGCTTATACTGCCCAAAAATACTGATCATATGGACAGCAAAATGCGTATTCTTGTCTGCGGCGGGCGGGATTTCCGGGACCAGACACTCCTGGAGGCCAGCCTGAACAAGCTGCTGCGCGATGGCAGCCTGACCCTGCTGATTCACGGTAATGCCAGCGGCGCCGACCGGCTGGCCAGCCAGTGGGCCCATGACCAGGGGGTGGATCAGGTCTGCTATCCGGCCAACTGGGTCGCCCACGGCCGTGCCGCCGGGCCCATGCGCAACCGGCGCATGCTGCATCATGGCCGCCCACAGGCGGTGGTAGCCTTTCCCGGTGGGCGCGGTACCGCCAGTATGATGCAACTGGCCGAACAGGCCGGCGTGCCGGTCTGGCAGCCGGCACTGAACGGTGAAGATGGCCTGCCCACGGCTCAGGGACTGGTGGCACGCTGAAGGCCCGCACAGCCCTATGCCACAGCCCCACCGTCATTCCGGCTTGCCTGGAATCTCCTCGTGCAGGTGGCACCTTTCGGGAAGGCCACGGTGGGCTGAGGGAGGTGCCGAGGCGAGCTCGGTATGACATTCCGTTTTAAAGAAGGGAGAAGGCCCTGCCCGCTGGTTGAGGTGTGTATATCAGGAAAGCCAGAAAGCGGGGAAGATTGGAGCATGCGGGGAAACGAAAAAGGGCCCGCCAACTGGCGAGCCCTTTAAATATGGTGGGTCGTGCTGGACTCGAACCAGCGACCAATTGGTTAAAAGCCAACTGCTCTACCAACTGAGCTAACGACCCGTCCCGAAGGAGGCGCAAATAATACGGATTTATTTCTGGCTGACAAGGGGGCAAACGAATTTTTTTCCCCTTTACTGATAGTTTGTTGGATCTTTGACCAGTGCCGCCTCGAAACCTTCCCGGCGCAGACGGCAACTGTCGCATTTGCCACAGGCATTGCCGTTTTCGTCAGCCTGGTAGCAGGACACCGTGAGGCTGTAGTCCAGCCCCAGAGCGGCCCCCTGCTGGATGATCTCGGCTTTGCTCAGATGCATCAGGGGCGTTTCTATCGTCACCGGGTGGCCTTCCACTCCGGCCTTGGTGGCCAGGTTGGCCATGGTCTGGAACGCTTCGATAAAAGCCGGGCGACAGTCCGGATACCCGGAATAATCCACCGCATTAACGCCAATGTAGATGGCTCTGGCCTCCACCACCTCGGCCAACCCCAGGGCCAGGGACAGGAAGACGGTATTGCGGGCAGGCACATAGGTCACCGGAATACCCTCCCCGCCATCTTCCGGCACCTCAATGGAGTGGTCCGTGAGGGCCGAGCCGCCGATATTGCCCATGCCCAGTTCGATCACCCGGTGGCTGAGCGCCCCCAGGGCCCGGGAAACCTGCTGTGCCGCATCCAGTTCGGAACGGGTGCGCTGGCCATAATCGAAGGCGATGGTATGGCAGTCATAGCCCTGGTCACGGGCAATGGCCAGGCAGGTGGCGGAATCCAGGCCACCGGACAGCAGCACAACGGCTTTCTTCATAAAGGTCTCTCCTCGCCCGGCTCAGCGGCCCCGGGCATCGTTCCAGAGTAACTTGTGTAGCTGCAGCTGAAAGCGCACCGGCAGGCGGTCAGCCACGATCCAGTCCGCCAGCTCGCCCGGCGCCAGTTGCCCCTGCACCGGCGAAAACAGCACATCGCCTACCCGCCGGTGCAACTGGTGCTTGTCGAGCATGAAACGGGCCCAGTCGTAGTCCTTGCGGTCGGCCAGCACAAATTTCACCTGGTGGTGAGACCTGAGGTGCTCGATATTCTCCAGGCGGTTGTTGTGCTGCTCCCCGGAGCCCGGCGCCTTCAGATCCATGACCACCGACACCCGCTCGTCCACGGCACTGATATCCATGGCCCCGCCGGTCTCCAGACTGACTTCATAACCCTGGTCACAGAGTGCGGACAGCAGTGGCAGGCAATTGGGCTGGGCCAGCGGCTCGCCGCCGGTTACGGTCACGTAATGGGCCTGGTGGCTGGCCACTTCATCGACAATGGCCGCCAGCGTCCATTTTTCACCACCGGAAAAGGCATACTCCGTATCACACCAGACACAACGCTGGGGGCAGCCGGTCAGGCGCACAAAGACCGTGGGGCGACCGACGGTGCGGGCCTCGCCCTGAAGGGAATGAAAGATTTCGGTGATGCGCAGTTCCACGACTTCTCCTGGCCCTGCAGAGGGGCTGGGGCTGAAATGCCGCGGATTCTACCACCTTTGCCGGCGTCTGTGCCGCCGGCAATTGGCGATAGGCATTACTGATCGAGCTGGTCCAGCAGGGTCTTGGCCTGCCCGGCTTCGGAGGAATCCGGGTACTGCTTGATCAGCTTGTGCAGGTTGATCTTGGCTTCCGACACCTTGCCAGCACGGGCCTGCATGACGGCCAGGGTGTAAAGGCTGGCGGGGGCCTTGCTGTGATCGGGGTAATCATCCACCACCGACTGGAACTGGGCCATGGCCTTGTCGTTCTGCGGGGTTTTCTGATTGCTGTATACCTTGCCCAGCCAGAAATGGGCATGGGCACGAAACTGCCCGTTCGGAAAGTCGTTGAGATAGCCTTCAAAGGCTTCTGCGGCTGCATCAAAGTCGCGTTTGATCAATTGGTCTTTGGCAGCGCTGTAGGCTTTACGATCGGCTTGCGGGTCGTTTTCACCGGCGTCCGCCGAGGGGTCTGGCTGCTCGGTCTTGCCCTGTTCAGCCAGCGTATTGATTCGGGTATCCAGGTCCAGATAGCGCTCGCGTTCGGCGTCTTTCATGACCCGTATTTCATGGCGCAGTTCTTCGATCTGCCCCTGTAGATGCTGGAGCTGTTCTTCAAACTGCTCTTGCTGCTGCATCAGGAGCAGCAGGCCATCCTGATTCACCGGGGAGGAACCCGCCGATGAGGAGGTGGAAGAGGTGCGGGAAAGGCTTCGGTCTTCAACGGCCAGCGGCCCGGTGCTCTGTGCTTGCGCACAGAACACCAGGGAGCTGAGCAGTGCGCCTGCGAACAGGCGCATTGTCTTCACTGCCTTCATGCCTTACGGACGGCCAGCGGTGTAATTGATTTCTACACGACGGTTCTTGGCCCAGTCCATTTCACTGTGGCCGAATGCCGCCGGCTTCTCTTCACCGTAGGAAACGATTTCCAGCTGGGAAGAGGAAACGCCCTGAACGCGCAGGAACTTCTCTACGGCCTTGGCACGACGCTCGGACAGGGCCACGTTGTATTCGCGGGTACCGCGCTCGTCAGCGTGACCTTCCAGACGCACCTTGGCGTTGGCGTTGTTCTTCAGGTAGGTAGCGTGAGCACGCAGGGTTTCGAAAGCAGCAGCCGGAACGGTGTTGCTGTCGAAGGCGAAGTAGATCACGCGAGTGTCGGTGGTACCGTCATAGTTGGACGGATGGTTGTAGAAGTTGTCAGCAGTCAGCGGAATGCTGCTGGTGTCCGGCTTCACCGGCTCCGCGGGCTCGACCGGGGTTACCGGAGACGTATCAGTCTGCTGTGCCGTCGTATCGGTGGCAGAGCTGTCGTCTTCCGTCGGCGTGCTGGAACAGGCTGCCAGGGCAGCTGCCAACATCAGGGCGAACAGCGGGTTGAGAATTGAACGCATGCGAAAAGCTCCTATAGTTTCCTAGTATTGGACTCCGAGAACCACTCAGAGGAACGGCGACCATGCCGGTTCTCTGACTTCCCCTTCCTTCGACGGCAGTTCGACTTTGACCCTGCCATCGATGGATACGGCTTGCAGAACCCCCGTTCCCCGGTCTTGCGTCCCGTAAATTACCATACTTCCATTGGGCGCAACACTGGGCGACTCATCCATATCGGTGCGGGTCACAATATTGAATGTGCCCCGCTGGAGATCCTGCACACCGACATTGAAATTTCCGTTGCGTCGGTGCACATAAACGAGATAACGGCCATCCGGCGTTACATCTGGTCGCGCATTATAAGCGCCCTGGAACGAAACACGTCGGACCGACTTATCATTTATGTTCAGTTTATAGATCTGCGGGCCCCCGGAACGGCTTGAGGTAAACACCAGACTCTCGCCATCCGGTAGCCAGCGCGGCTCGGTATCAATGCCATAATGGTTGGTCAGCCGCGTTAATGCCTTGGTATTCAGGTCCAGCATGTACAGTTCCGGGTTACCGTCACGGGACAGGGTCAAGG
Source organism: Pseudomonadales bacterium (assembly GCA_022360555.1). Classification (GTDB taxonomy): domain Bacteria; phylum Pseudomonadota; class Gammaproteobacteria; order Pseudomonadales; family Alcanivoracaceae; genus Alcanivorax. The sequence goes on along the minus strand of JAKSCQ010000204.1, from coordinate 3,462 downwards.
CCAGTTTCTGGCCGTCCGGCGACCAGTCCGGCGCCCCGTTGATGCCACTGAAACTGGACACTTTCTGCCGCTGGGTGGTGGCCAGTTCATGGGTATAGATGGACGGGCGCCCGTTATCCTCGAAAGACACATAAGCCACCTTGCGGCCATCCGGTGACCAGGTGGGGCTCATGATCGGTTCCTTGCTGCGCAGGATGGTAGTTACCCGGTGGCCGTCGGCATCCGCATACTGCAACTGGTAGGGGTCGGCAGCATGGCGGTTGAAGGTCACGTACAGGATCTTGGTGGAGAAAGCACCGGGAATCCCGGTGAGCTGCTCGTAGATGCGGTCACTGATGGCGTGGGCCACATCGCGCAGTTGCGAGGCCGGCGGCCGGTAGGATTCTTCCATCAGCTTCACCTGCCGGGACACGTCGAACAGGGCATAGCTGACCTCGTAGCCCCCGTTTTCCTGGGCCTTCATGCTGCCGGTAACCACGTATTCCGTGCCCAGCACGCGGAAATCCCGGTAGATCATTTCGCTTTCGTTAGTGGGGCGGCTAAGCATGTCCTCGGCGGGCAGCGGTTTGAACTGGCCACTGCGATGCAGGTCGGCTTCGACAATTTGCGATACATTTTCGGGCGCATTATGGGCACCGGCAAAGGGCACCACGGCAATGGGCACCGCATCCACGCGGCCTTCGGTCACACGAATCAACAGCTCGGCCGGCGCAGCGGTCGTCCAGACAGTGGCCAGAAGGATCAGGCCGATTCGGAGAAAGTTTTGCATCGAAACTACCGACTTCATTGTGCAACTCCAGGATCAAATTCGATCACCAATGAGCGAAACTGCTTGTCAAACAGGGGGCCATCCGGCACCGGTAGCGGGCTGGCCAACTTCACGGCATTCATTACCGACTCATCAAAGTCCGGATAGCCACTGCTTTCTACCACGGACACATTAATTACCTCACCACCGGGAATCATCCGGATACGTACCCGGGTGGTGATATCGTCCCGGTTCCGGTAGTTGCCGGGGATCCGCCAGCGCTGACCCACATGAGCGGCGATGGCATCGGTGAAGCTGGCGACCTCGGCATCGGCCTGGTCCGCATTACTGGCCTGGTCCTGGGCGCCTTCTGCCGCTGGCTCGGGCTTGTGGTCCATTTCCAGCTCTTCCTCGGCCAGCATTTCCTCCATGCTGGGCTCCTCGATATCCGGAATCACCGGTTTCGGGTCCGGCTTGGGTTCCGGTTTCGGCGCCGGCTTCTTGGCCGGTGACGGTTTGGGGTCCGGTTTCGGCTTGGGTCTCGGTTCCGGTTTGGGCTCGGGCTTCGGCTTGGGTTTAGGTTTCGGCTTTGGCTTGGGTTCCGGTTTGGGCGCGGGTTTCTTTTCCGGCTTCGGCTTGGCCACCGGCGCCTTCTTCTGCTTGGAGGTTTCCACCATGGTGGCTTTTACATGGGGCGGTATCACCGGCGCCTTGTGCAGGCTCGGGTCCGTGCTCCAGCTGAACACAAGCAGTCCAAACACCAGCAGGTGAATGAACAGGGTAAACGACAGCGCCGCACCACGATCACTCATTGCGTCCCTGCGGCTCGGTGACCAGCCCAAGCTGGGAAATACCGGCTTCCTGCAAGGCGGCCATCAGCGATACCACCCGGGAATAGGCCACATTGCCGTCACCTTCCACCAGAAACAGGGTGGAGGGCTTGTGCTTGTGAATGCGCAGCACATGACCTTTCACGGTTTCCAGGGTGGCAGACTTCTGCGTATCACCCCCCACGTCGATGAAATAGCTGCCATCGGCGGTTATGGAAATGATCACCGGTTCGTTCTTGGTGGTATCAATGGGGGCACTGTTGGTGTCCGGCAGGTCCACGTTGATGCCCTGGGTCATCATCGGCGCGGTGGCCATGAAGATCACCAGCAGCACCAGCATTACATCGATATAGGGCACCACGTTCATCTCGGCGACGAGCTTGCGCGGCACCCGCACCTTAACACCACTCATGGGTTATCCCTCGCGCCCGTGAACCTGGCGATGCAACACCGAGGAAAATTCCTCGGCGAACATTTCGTTCTCCGTCAGCAGGGCATCGCTCTGGGCGGAAAAGCGGTTGTAGGCCATCACCGCCGGAATCGCCGCGAACAGGCCAATGGCCGTGGCGATCAGGGCCTCGGCAATGCCCGGGGCCACCACACTAAGGGTTGCCTGCTTCACATTGGCCAGGGCCATGAAGGAGTTCATGATGCCCCAGACGGTGCCGAACAGGCCCACGTAGGGGCTGGTGGACCCCACGGTCGCCAGGAACGGCAGATGTTTGGTCAGCCGGGTGTGTTCGCGTTGCAGAGCCACGCGCATGGCACGCTGGCTGCCGTCCATGACGGCACCGGCACCCCGGGTGCTCTTGGAAAGGCGCACGAATTCCTGGAACCCGGCCCGGAAGATGGCCTCCTGGCCGGCATCCACGTCCGGGTCCTTGCGGCTCTGGTTGTACAGCGACGCCAGGTCATCGCTGGACCAGAACTTTTCCTCGAACGCACGCCCGGCCTTGTGGGCCCGCCCGAGAATCCGGTAGCGCCCCACGATCATGTACCAGGACGTCAGCGATGCCAGTATCAGCAGCGCCATCACCAGTTGTACCACTATGGTGGCATTGCTGATCAGACTGATCACAGACATGCTGGATGCCTCAACCATGGAGCCCTTCTCCTTCGCTGGCAGTATTGAATTTGTTGTACAACGCCGACGGAATCGCCGTCGGCTTGAGCGAGTCCGCGCTGACGCAGGCCACCTTGATCTCGGCCTCACACAGCAGCGCGTCCCCACGCCGAACCTGCTGCTCGAAAAGCAGGGTCGCCTTGCCCAGTTTTTTCAGTGCCGCGGTGACTGTCAGGGCATCATCAATGCGGGCCGGTTGCCGGTACTGCACATTGGCCGAATGCACCACGAACTGGAAATTCTCATCGGCCAGCGCATAGTGCTGGTACCCCAGTGACCGCATGAATTCGGTGCGGGCCCGTTCCATGAATTTCAGGTAATTCACGTAATAGACGATGCCACCGGCGTCAGTGTCTTCGATGTAGACGCGAACCGGGAGGGTAAATTCCCCACTTTGCGCTTTTTTTTCAATCATTAAACAAATCGCCATCCCGGCGGGGGGATTTCAGCCCGAAATGCCGCCATGCATGGTTAGTAACCGTACGCCCCCGTGGCGTGCGCTGAATAAACCCCTGCTGAATCAGATAGGGCTCCACCACTTCTTCCAGGGTGCCCGCATCTTCATTCAGCGCCGCCGCCAGCGACTCCAGCCCCACCGGCCCGCCATCAAACTTGTGCATGATCATGTCCAGTAATCGACGGTCGGTACCATCCAGGCCGCAGCTATCCACCTCGAGCATATCCAGCGCTCGCTGTGCCATGACTTCAGTGATCTGCCCATCGCCCTTTACCTGGGTATGGAGCGTTTCGAGGAGCTGCTG
>JAKSCQ010000250.1 GCA_022360555.1 Pseudomonadales bacterium | reverse complement strand
TACCGGCAAACAGGGCAGACAGGGTCAGGCCGGCCACGGCGGTGGGCAGGGCGAAGGGCAGGTCCACCAGGGCGTCCATCAGGCGGCGGCCCGGAAAGCGGTAGCGAGTCAGTACCCAAGCCAACAACATGCCGACGACGGCGTTGATCAGGCTGGCCCCCGCGGCGGCCAGCAGGGTGACGCGGAAACTGGCCAGCGAACGGGGGTCGGTAATCACGCCCCAGTACTGCGCCCAGCTCATCTGCGAGACATGGATGGCCAGCCCCGACAGGGGGACCAGAATCACCAGGCAGATAAACAGCACGCTCAGCGCAAAGCTGAGCGTGAAGCCGGGCAGGACCGAGTGCTGGGTGCGAAGCAGTGCCAATTAACGCAGGCTCCGTGCCTTGGCCTGCAGGCGGTCCAGTTCGCCGCCGGAGGCAAAGTGGGTCTTCTGGGCCTCGGGCCAGGAGCCGAAGTAGTCCTCCACCTTGAGCAGGTTCACCGGCGGGAACTGGTCGGCGGTTTCCGCCACCACCTTGTCGTGGTGCACGCGGTAGTTGAAACCGGCCAGCAGGCGCTGGATGTCTTCGCTGTAGAGGAACTCCAGGTATTCAGTGGCCACCTGGCGGGTGCCTTTCTGGTCCACCACCTTGTCCACCACGGATACCGGGAACTCGGCCAGTACGGAGGTTTTCGGGACGACCACATCGTAGTCCTCGGTGCCGTACTGCTTGCGGATGTTGTTCACCTCGGACTCGAAGCTGATCAGCACATCGCCGATTTCCCGTTCGGCAAAGGTCACGGTGGCGGCTCGGCCGCCGGAATCGAACACGGCCACATTGGCCAGGAAATGGGCCATGAAGTCGCGGATCTGGTCCTCGTCACCGTCCAGACGATTGCTGGCGGCCATCCAGGCGGCCAGGTAGGTATAGCGGCCGTTGCCGGAGGTCTTGGGGTTGGGGAACACCACGCTGACATCCTCTTTCGCCAGGTCGGCCCAGCCCTGGATGTTCTTGGGGTTGCCCTTGCGCACCAGGAAGGCGGTGGTGGAGTAGTAGGGGCTGGCATTGTTGGGCAGACGGGTATTCCAGTCCGCGGGGATCAGGTTGCCCTTGTCGTGCAGCACATTCACGTCGGTGACCTGGTTAAAGGTCACCACATCAGCTTTCAGGCCCTGCAGGATGGCGCGCGCCTGCTTGGAGGAGCCGGCGTGGGACTGCTGGATGGTGACGCTTTCACCGGTTTTTTCCTGCCAGTGGGCCTGGAATTTCGGGTTCACGGCGGCAAACAGTTCCCGGGCAATGTCGTAGGAGCTGTTGAGCAGGGTCTGCTGGGCGCTGGCGACGCTGGCCAGGGTCAGCAGCAGGGCGGAAATCCATACACGCATGGTGTGTCCTCATGAAAACAGGGCGATATCGACAAACTCGAATGGGGTTCAAGTTTATATAACAAAAGGCTAAATAAAAGTCGTCGCTCTAGAATGAATCGCTATTAATATATGAAGCGGTAGCTTCGTGATCTGACTGGCATCCGGGGCTATTGCTGTGGGAGCTTGCCTGCGAGCGAGGGAGCACTGATGCTGTCTCATCGCTTGCGGCAAGCTCCCACCGTCGGGAGTCAGCCCGGGTTGCGCGGGTCCGTGCCCAGCAGGGAGTTGCTGTAGGCCTCGGCAATGGTGATGTCCACGAATTTGCCGATCAGGTCGGTGTCGTCGCTGCGGAAATTCACCACCCGGTTATTTTCGGTGCGGCCCTTGAGCTGGCCCGGGTCCTTCTTGGAGAAGCCATCCACCAGGATACGCTGGGTGCTGCCCACCATCTTGCGGGAGATGTCCTGGGCGTTCTGGTTGATGCGTTGCTGGAGGATGGCCAGACGTTGCTTTTTGACTTCCATGGGCACGTCATCGGGCAGGTCCGCTGCCGGGGTGCCGGGGCGGGCGCTGTAAATGAAGCTGAAGGACATGTCGAAGCCGATTTCGGCAATCAGGTTCATGGTGTCTTCGAAGTCCCGGTCGGTTTCCCCGGGGAAGCCGATGATGAAATCGGAGCTGAAGGAGATGTCCGGGCGGATGCGTTTGAGCTTGCGTAGCTTGCTCTTGTATTCCAGCACCATGTGGTTGCGTTTCATCATGGCCAGGATACGGTCGGAGCCGGACTGCACCGGCAGGTGCAGGTGGCTGACCAGTTCCGGCACGTCCTCATAGACCTGGATCAGCGAATCGGAAAACTCCACCGGGTGGCTGGTGGTATAGCGAATCCGGTCGATGCCATCGATATCACGAATCAGCAGGATCAAGTCGGCCAGATCCAGGGTTTCGCCGCTGGCGCCCTTGCCCTGGTAGGCATTCACATTCTGCCCCAGCAGGTTCACCTCACGTACACCCATTTCCGCCAGATGCTCGATCTCGTCCAGCACCGGCTGTACCGGACGGCTGACTTCCTCACCACGGGTATAGGGCACCACACAGAAGGTGCAGTACTTGGAACAGCCTTCCATGATGGAGACAAAGGCGGTGGGGCCATCCACGCTGGGTTCCGGGAGATTGTCGAACTTTTCGATCTCGGGGAAGGTCACATCAATGGCCAGCTCTTTGGTGCTGGCGGCCTGGGTGATCAGACCGGGCAGGCGGTGCAGGGTCTGGG
>JAKSCQ010000310.1 GCA_022360555.1 Pseudomonadales bacterium | reverse complement strand
GGACGATCCCAAGTCGTTCGCGGCCATGCGTTATACCGAATCCAAGCTGGCGCCCTATGCCGAGGTGCTGCTTTCCGAGCTGGGCCAGGGCACCGTGGAGTGGGTGCCCAATTTCGACGGCACCATGGAAGAGCCCAAGCTGCTGCCGGCGCGCCTGCCCAATGTGCTGCTCAACGGCACCACGGGTATTGCCGTGGGCATGAGCACGGATATTCCGCCGCACAACCTGCGCGAAGTGGCCAACGCCTGTATTCACCTGCTCAAGGATCCGGGCGCGTCCCTGGACGACCTGATGCAGTACATTCAGGGCCCGGATTTCCCCACCGAGGCGGAAATCATTACCTCCCAGAACGACATCATCCGCATGTATGCGCAAGGGCGGGGCTCGCTCAAGCAACGGGCGGTGTATGAGCGTGAGGAAAGTGACATCGTGATCACCGCGCTGCCCTACCAGGTATCGGGTGCCAAGGTGCTGGAACAGATCGCCGACCAGATGCAGAAGAAGAAACTGCCCATGGTCAGCGATCTGCGTGATGAATCCGACCACGAGAATCCCACGCGTCTGGTGATTACGCCGCGTTCCAACCGGGTGGATATCGAACAGCTCATGAGTCACCTGTTCGCCACCACGGATCTGGAAAAGAACTACCGGGTAAACCTGAACATGATCGGCAACGATGGCCGGCCACAGGTAAAGAGCCTGGACATGATTCTCAACGAGTGGCTGCAGTTCCGCATGATTACCGTGCGCCGGCGCTTGCAGCACCGTCTCGACAAGGTGCTGGAGCGCCTGCATATCCTGGAAGGTCTGCTGGTCGCCTTCCTGAATATCGATGAAGTGATTCATATCATCCGCACCGAGGATGTCCCCAAACCGGTGCTGATGGAGCGCTTCGGTATTTCTGAACGACAGGCGGAAGCCATCCTCGAGCTGAAACTGCGCCACCTGGCCAAGCTGGAGGAAATGAAAATCCGGGGTGAGCAGGACGAGCTCAACGAAGAGCGGGAATCCCTGGAAGCGACCCTGGGTTCCATGGCCAAAATGAAAAAGCTGGTGGCCAGGGAACTGAAGGAAGACGCGGACAAGTACGGCGATGAGCGCCGCTCTCCGCTGGTGGAGCGTGATGCGGCCTCCGCCCTGGATGAAACTGACCTGGTCAGCGCCGACCCGGTCACCGTGGTGCTGTCCGAGAAGGGCTGGGTGCGTGCCGCCAAGGGCCATGATGTGGATGTGGTCGGCCTCAACTACAAGGCCGGTGACAAGTACAAGGCGTCGGCCCAGGGCAAGTCCAACCAGCCGGTATGCTTTATCGACAGTACCGGGCGCAGCTATTCCTGGCTGGCGCATACCCTGCCCAGCGCCCGCGGGCAGGGCGAGCCACTTTCCGGGCGGGTGAATCCGCCTTCCGGGGCCAGCTTCACGGCGGCGGTGATGGGCAAGGAAAAGGATGCCTATCTGATGAGCACCGATGCCGGCTACGGTTTCGTGGTGCGCTATGGCGACCTGCTGGCCAACAAGAAAGCCGGCAAGTCGGTGCTGACCGTCCCCAGGGGCGCCCGTGTTCTGCCACCGCAGCCGATTGTTTCCAGCGGGGATGACCTGATCGCGCTGGTGTCCAATGAAGGGCGTCTGCTGGTATTCCCGGTGAAAGAGCTGCCGGAAATGGCACGGGGCAAGGGCAACAAGATGATGTCCATCCCCTCGGCTCGGGTCGCGGACCGGGTGGAGTTCGTACAGGATGTCCAGGTGCTTGGCCCGCAGGACGCGCTGACCGTCTACGCCGGCAAGCGCCATCTGACACTCAAGGCCAGCGACCTGGAGCATTACTACGGGGAGCGCGGCCGGCGGGGCGCCAAGCTGCCACGGGGCTTCCAGAATGTGGACAGGATGGCCGTGGAACGCAAGGAAAAGGACTGAGATAGCGTCTGAAAAACCGGGGAACAGGCATGCTGAGAGGGAGTCTTGCGGTTGTACTGTTGCTGATCAACACCCTGGTGCTGATCGGCCCGATGATGGTGGTGGCGTTACTGAAACTGCTACTGCCCGGTGCGCCACTCAAGCGTGCCTGTTCTGTGGTGGTCATGTGGATCGCGGAAACCTGGGCGGAAATCTGCAAGGGCGTTTTTGCCCTGCTGACCCCCACCCACTGGGATATCCGGGGGGTGGAAAATCTGCGCCAGGACACCTCCTATCTGGTGGTGAGCAACCACCAGTCGTGGGTGGATATTCCAGCGCTGGTGCAAGCCTTCAACCGCAAAACTCCCTACTTCAAGTTCTTCCTGAAAAAGGAACTGGTCTGGGTGCCGTTCCTGGGGCTGGCGTTCTGGGCGCTGGATTACCCCTTCATGAAGCGCTACAGCAAGAGCCTGCTGGAAAAGCGCCCGGAGCTGAAAGGCCAGGACCTGGAGATTACCCGCCGTGCCTGCGAGAAGTTTCAGGGCATTCCGGTCACCGTGGTCAACTTCCTGGAAGGCACCCGTTTTACGCCTGCCAAGCAGGCGGCCCAGGAGTCGCCCTACCGTTATCTGCTCAAACCCAAGGCCGGTGGGGTGGCATTCGTGCTGGCGGCCCTGGGCGACAACCTGGATGCCCTGCTGGATGTGACCATCGTCTACCCACAGGGCAAGCCGCCGGGTTTCTGGGCGCTGCTCTGTGGTCGTGTGGAGCGGGTGGTGGTGGATGTGCAGACCCGGGAACTGGACCCGGCGTTATGGCGCGGTGACTATCAGCAAGACCCGGCCTTCCGTGCGGAAATACAGCAGTGGGTCAGCCGGCTGTGGCAGGAAAAGGACCAGCGAATCCAGGCCCTGACGCAACAGCATGGCCAGCCCGACGGGGAGGATCAGAAGTTCAGCAACAGGGCCACATAGGGGCCGCCGAACTTCAGGTCGGTGCGGGTGTTGCTGTCCTCGTCCAGGTCAATGAAGCGCTGGTTATAACCCACCTCAAGCCCCAGCAGGAAGTCGCTGCGCCAGCCGGCGCGCAAGGTGAAATCCGCCAGGCTGTCATCGCTGTAAAGCATACCGTTGACCTCGGCGCCCAGGTAGGCGTTGTCCGAGATCAGCGCAAAGGGCCAGGTGGCGGCAACGTGGAGCAGCGGCAGGGTCTTGTCGATGTGTTGGCTGGCGGTGTCGCCGCTGCTGTTCACTTGCAGCTCGCCATCCAGATCCTGAACCATTAGCCCCAGGTCCAGTCGGGTGTTATCCAGGGGCAGGGAGTAGTACAGGGTGCCGTCCAGAATTTCCAGCTCCAGGTTGCTGAAAGTCCGTTCGCCGGCAGTGAAATTCGAGCCTGCAAAGGTGATGTCACGGGGCAGTCTTTGGCTGGTGCGATCATTCAGGTCCAGGTAGCGGACCCGCACATTCGGCACCAGGGACACGGTGTGCTCCAGGCCCAGGTAGGCGCCACTCTGGCTGGCGTGGTCAAACCCCAGGTCGTTATCCAGATCCACGTCATCACCACCGGAAGCGAGTGAGCCTTCCAGTTCACTGTTCCAGTTATAACCGCCCCCATACAGGTTGAAGGCAGGTGCTGCCTGCACGGAGGTGCAGGCGAGCGTGGTGGTGAGCATGGCCAGTGGCAGGGTCTTCATCCGTTTCTCCGTTCAGAAACCCAGAGACAGGGCCAGGTAGGGGCCGCCCATATCCAGGTCCGCGTCCAGGCCGCTCAGGTCATCCAGTTCCAGATCCAGCTGACTGTAGCCCAGCTCCAGACCCAGCAGGAAATCCGAGCGCCAGCCGACCCGGGCATTGTAGTCGGTCATTTTGTTGTCGTCGTAGGAAATGGTGTTGAGCTCGGCCCCCACGTAGACACCGGTGGCGGGGAGATTGGCGCGGGCGGCCACATGCAGCAGTGGCAGGGTTTCATCAATGGATTTGCTGGTCTTGCCGGCAATGCTGTTGAGGCGGAGCTGGCCATCCAGGTTGCGCACGGTCAGGCCCACGTCCAGCTTGACGGCGTTGTCGAGCGGGCTGTAGTAAAGCGTGCCGTCCAGCAGATCCAGGTCGAAGTCGGAATCCACTCGGGTATTGGCTACGAAGGCTTCACCATTGAAGGTGAAGGTGCGGCTGATCCAGTTGCTGGCCGAGTCGGACAAATCCATGAAACGCACCCGCGCATTGGGGATCACCGGGACCGCATGCTCCAGCCCCAGGTAGAAAACGCTCTGGTCCGCCTCGTCGAAGCCCAGATCCTCCTGAACATCGATATTGCCGCCCCCGGCGGCCACGGTACCCTCGAACTCGGTATCCCAGCTGTAGCCCCCGCCATAAATGGCAATACCCGGTGCGGCATGCAGGGTGGGGGTGGTCAGCAGGGCAATGGCCAGTAAACCGGCACGCTTCATCTCAATCTCCTGTTGTCAGGCTTTATTGTTCATGGGTTGCCCGCAACAGTGTAAACAGGGGAGCGCCTGGATGGCATCCAGTCAGGCCGGTTTCTGATACTATTGTCGGAAAATCCGATTCCTTTCCATGGGGCTGCGGCTCCTCCACTTCAGATACCGTTATGTTTCTTGACGAGATGCCAGGCCAGTTCCGCTATCCGAGCCCGGAAGACAGCGAGGACAAGACGTTGCTGGCGGATATCCAGCGCAAGGGCTGGCACCACTTTGCGGTGCCGGGCGGCGACGGCCAGCCCGGCTATACCTTCAGCGTGGGGCACTTTCTCAACCTGAACCACCCGGAGTTGATCGTGGTGGGGCTCAAGGACGCCCTGGCCAGCCGCCTGCTCGACAGCGCGGCGGTGCGCATTCGCGGGCTGAACAAGCCCTACCAGCCTTACCGGCTCTATAACGATATTGCCGATGGCCTGGAGGTGATGTTCCTGCCGGTGGCGTTCACGCACTACAAGGAATATCTGGGTTTCGCCAACTGGTTCTACCAGAGCCTGCCGGCACCCTACCCGGCGTTGCAGATGGTCTGGCCGGACCCGAAAGGGGTGTTCCCCTGGCAGCCCGGCTACGACGCCCGTTTCCACCGTGCCCAACCCCTGCTCGGGCAGGCCCCGGCAACACCACTGAAAGGCGCGTAGGGCGGAAAGGGGCGTCAGCCCATCTCCGCCGCAAGGGCATGCCTGCGGACGGCGGAGATTTTCATTCGACAATTTCCGCCCTACGATAACGTGTATTGTTCGTAGAGAGACACCATCATGCCGTCCCTGCAAGATCAACTGATGAAAGCCGGCCTGGCGGACCAGAAAAAGGCCCGCCGTGCCAAACAGCAAAAGCGCGAGGAAGCCAACAAGGCCAAGCGTGGCGAGATAGAAGTGGAAGACCCGGCCGAACGGGCCCGCCGGCAGCGGGCCGAGCAAGCCGAAGCCGACCGGCAACGGGAAGCGCAGCGCAAGGCCGAACGCGAGAAAAAGGAAATCGCCGCCCAGATCCGTCAGATGATCGAGCAGAGCCGCATCGACCGCCGCGACGGGGACGTGGCTTTCCAGTTCGTGCAGGCGAAAAAGATCAAGAAGGCTTACGTCACCGCGAAGCAACAGCGGCAACTGGAGCGCGGCCAGATTGCCATTGTCGCCTTCGATGACAGCTACGAACTGGTTCCCACCGTGGTGGCGGAAAAAATCCGCCAGCGTGATGAGGCGGCAGTGTTGTTGCTCAATGAACGCGGCAGCAACGAGGTGGATGAAGACGATCCCTACAAGGATTTCCCCATCCCCGATGATCTGATGTGGTAGGGCGCTGAGCGCGAGCTACAAGCTACAAGCTACAAGCTACAAGCTACAAGCTACAAGCTACAAGCTACAAGCTACAAGCTACAAGCTACGCTCGGTTGGAAGGGAAAGGTCTGGGAAGTTCCCTGGCCCCGGTGCTTTCTACAAGGCTGCTGTAGGAACGGAGCGTAGCGGAGTAACGCCCGGAGAGCCTGCCCCGGACTTGATCCGGGGGCGGCCCCGAAGGGGTGAGCGAAGCGAATACAGCCTTCCTTGGCGCGAACCGCGCTTGCGCGGAAATCGCCCAACGGGCGATCAGCAATCTCAGCGTTC
>JAKSCQ010000305.1 GCA_022360555.1 Pseudomonadales bacterium | reverse complement strand
TAGCAACCGGGCGCGCCGCGGGAACGAGTTTCGAGTTTCGAGTTTCGAGTTTCGAGTTTCGAGTTTCGAGTTTCGAGTTTCGAGTTTCGAGTTTCGAGGAGCGAAAACCTGGCTTTGCCGGTTTTCAAGGTTTGCCTTTCGAAACTCGCGACTCGCAACTCGTCACTATGTGGCCAGAGACACCCACTGAGGTCAGCGAACCCAAGATACCGCCCAACCTTATTCCCCTACCCCATAACACCGCCTGTCAGAAATAACAGATCCATACAGGCACACATGGGTTTCTCGCGCTAAAGTAATTTCAAGGGCCCTTATCCGGGCCAGACAAAACCTCCCGAACGGGTCTACCCACCCTGCCGGGAAAGGAGCGTTGCCATGTTCGTTACCCTCGAACAGACCGACGTTGCCGAGCTCCATCAATTCCGGGATCCGGTAACCGGTCTGCGTGCGTTGATCGCCCTCCACTCCACCCGGCTGGGTCCAGCCATCGGTGGATGCCGCTGTCTCCCCTACCCCGACGAATCCGCTGCCCTCAATGACGTCTGTCGTCTGGCCCGTGGCATGAGCTACAAGGCCGCCCTGGCCGGGCTGCCGCTGGGTGGCGGCAAGGCCGTGATCATGGAGCCCGACCATTCCTACCAGCGCGACGCCCTTTACCGGGCCTTCGGCGAAGCCGTGAGCCGGTTGGGCGGCCGCTATATCACCGCTGTGGACGCCGGCACACAAATCACCGACCTGGATCAGGTGGCCACCCGTACCCGCCATGTGTGGGGATTCTCCGGCGACGGCCTGGACCCGTCTCCGTACACCGCGCTGGGCGTGTTCGCTGCTCTGGATGCCGGTATCCGTCACCGTTATGCCCGTCACGGCGTGCGGGGCCTGCATATCGCCATTCAGGGGCTGGGCCATGTGGGCAGCCAGCTTGCCCTGATGCTGGCCCGGGCTGGCGCCCGGCTCACCCTGGCCGACCTGGACCCGCGCAGGGCCCAGCGCCTGGCCGACCGGCTGGAAGCGCACTGGGTCACGGCGGACAGCATCTACGATGTCACCTGTGACGTCTTCATGCCCTGTGCCCTGGGCGGCGTGCTCAATACTGACACGATCCCCCGCCTCTCAGCCGGGCTGATCGTCGGGGCCGCCAACAACCAGCTTGCCAGCGCAGAGGACAGCCAGCGCCTGCGTGAGCGGGACATCCTCTATACCCCGGATTACGTGAACAACGCCGGTGGCCTGATTGCCCTGGCCCTGGGCCATCAGCAGGCCGGCCCCGACGCCACCCGTCGCAAGGTGCTCGGCATCGGCCACACCCTCACCCGGTTGCTGCAGGATGCCGGGCGGCTCGGCCTGTGCCCGGCCACCATGGCCGACCGGCTGGCCGAGCAACGCCTGCACGATGCCGATCCGAAAGCCTGGAAAGCCGCCTAGGAGGATGCCGCCATGTTCACTTCCACCCCCTACGCCCTCTACCAGTGCCTCCCGGCGCTGGCTGCGGACACAGACTGGCCCCGGCTGGTCAGCGGCTATCGTCACATGACGCTGATCCGTACCTTCGACAAGAAAGCAGTCAACCTGCAGCGCACCGGCAAGCTGGGCACTTACGCCTCCTGTCTGGGGGCCGAGGCCATCGGCACCGCCGGCGGCATGGCCCTGCACGATGACGATTATTTCGTGCCCTACTACCGGGATCACGCCACCCAGTACCTGCGCGGCGTCCCCCTGCACCAGATTCTCCAGTACTGGGGCGGGGACGAGCGCGGCAATGCCTTCCCGTCGGACACCGCCGCCGCCCGTGACTTGCCCAACTGCGTGCCCATCGCCACCCAGCTTCCCCAGGCCGCCGGTATCGCCACCAAGGCCAAGCTGGGCCGCGAACACGCAGCGGTACTGGCCACCTGCGGCGATGGCGCCACGTCCCGGGGCGACTTCTACGAGACCCTGAACGTGGCCGGCGTCTGGCAATTGCCGCTGGTGGTGGTGGTCAACAATAACCAGTGGGCCATCTCCGTGCCGCAACATCTGCAGACCGCCAGTAAGAGCATCGCCCACAAGGCGGAAGCCGCCGGCATCGAAGGCCTGCGCGTGGACGGCAACGACCTGCCCGCCCTGCTGGATGTGCTCGACTACGCCCTGGACAAGGCCCGCCACGGCAAGGGCGCCACCCTGATCGAGGCGGTGAGCTACCGGCTCAGCGACCACACCACCGCCGACGATGCCAGCCGCTACCGCAAGGCCAGCGAGCTGCACGCCGCCTGGCAGCGCGAACCGGTGGCACGGCTGCGTCAGGCGCTGGTGGACGCCGACCACTGGGACGCCGCCCGGGAAAAGCAATGGCTGGCCGATTGCCAGCAACAGGTGGACGCTGCCGTGGACACCTACCTGAACCAGCCACCGCAGGCCCCCACGGATATGCTCGATTTCCTTTACGCCGAGCTGCCCGACAGCCTGAAACCCCAACGGGCAGCCCTGGCACAGCAAGCAGGAGGCCGCCATGCATAGCGCACAACAACACCCCGGCAACAGCCAGCCGCTCAACCTGCTGGAAGCCATCAACCGGGCCCTGCTGTATGCCATGGAGGACGACGACAAGGTGGTGGTCTTCGGCGAGGATATCGCTACCAACGGTGGCGTATTCCGCGCCACCGAAGGCCTCAAGGAACGCTTCGGCTTCCGCCGGGTCATGGACACGCCGCTGGCGGAGAACCTGATTGCCGGCCTCGCCGTGGGCATGGCCAGCCAGGGCCTGAAACCGGTGGCGGAAATCCAGTTCATGGGCTTCATCTACGCCACCCTGGAACAACTGATCAGCCACGCGGCCCGGCTGCGCAACCGCACCCGGGGACGGCTGGGCTGCCCACTGGTGATCCGTGCGCCTTTCGGCGGCGGCATTCATGCCCCGGAGCACCACAGTGAAAGCACCGAGGCCCTGTTCGCCCATATCCCCGGCCTGCGGGTGGTGATTCCGTCTTCGTCGGCCCGGGCCTACGGCCTGCTGCGGGCGGCCATCGACTGCCCGGACCCGGTGCTGTTTCTGGAACCCAAGCGCCTCTACCGCCTGCAACGGCTCCCGGTGGAACTGGACAGCGACCCCCTGCCCCTGGACCGCTGCTTCACCCTGCGCGCCGGTGAGGACGTGAGCCTGATCAGTTGGGGCGCCATGATCCATGAAACCCTGGCCGCCGCCGACCGGCTGGCGGAAGACGGCATCAAGGCCGAAGTCATCGACGTGGCCACACTGAACCCACTGGACCGGGACACCCTGGTCGCCACAGCGAGCAAGACCGGGCGTGTGGTGATCGTCCACGAAGCCCCATTCACCGGCGGTTTCGGCGCCGAAATCGCCGCCACCCTGGCCAGCGACGCCCTGATGCACCTGCTCGCCCCCATCGAACGTGTCACCGGCCATGACTGCCCCATGCCCGACTTCGCCATGGAGCCGCAGTACATGCCGAGCGTGGAACGGATCGTGGCGGCGGCCAGGCGAACGTTGGAGTATTGAGGGAACGCTTGCACGCAACACGCTTCACGCCAGCACGCTTACTGCCGACAGGATCGCGTGCAAGCGTCCGGCGTGTTGCGTGCAGGCCCGCGACGAAGGAGCGATACCATGCCCTACTTCACCCTGCCCGATCTGGGCGAAGGTTTGCAGGAAGCGGAAGTGCTCGAATGGCACGTGAAAGAAGGTGACACCGTGAAGGTGGATGACCTGCTGCTCAGCGTGGAAACCGCCAAGGCCATTGTCGATATCCCCGCTCCGCAGGATGGCACCATCGCCACCCTGTTCGTGGCCAACGGTGATCTGGTCCATACCGGTGAGCCTCTGTTGGCGTTTGACGGAGATGAAGGCAGCGGCAGCCAGACCGTGGTGGGCAATCTGCAGAGCAAGGAGGATGCGGAGAATCCGGACAGTTTCGTGGTCGGCGCCGTCTCCGACTCCCGTCCTGCCGGGGGCACCACTCCGGCCATCCGCGCCCTGGCCCGCCACCTGGGTGTGAACCTGGCGCAGATCAAGGGCAGCGGCCCGGCAGGCAGCATTACCCTGGATGATGTGCAGCAGCACGCCAACCTGAAACACAGCCATGGCGACAGCACGCCGCTCAAGGGCGTGGCCCGCACCATGGCGAAAACCATGGCCAGCGCTGGCCAGCAAGTGGTGCCAGTGAGCCTGTTCGACCAGGTCAGCGTCAGCCACTGGCCGCAGGACACCGACATCACCCTGCGACTGATCCGCGCCATCGTCGCCGGCTGCCGGGCGGAGCCGGCAGTGAATGCCTGGTTCGACGGCGAGAGCCTGAGCATGCGTGTGGTGGAAAAGGTGGACCTGGGGATCGCCGTGGATACCCCGGACGGGCTGTTCGTACCGGTGCTGCGTGACGTGGCCAACCGGGAACCGGCGGACCTGCGCGAAGGCCTGGATCATCTGCGACGGGATGTGGAGCAGCGGAAGATTCCGGCCAAAGAGCTGCAAGGCGCCACCCTTACCCTGAGCAACTTCGGCACCCTGGGCGGCCGCTTTGCCACCCCGGTGGTGGTCCCGCCACAGGTCGCCATCGTCGGCGCGGGGAAGCGTTTTGTACAGCCGGGTATTCGCAATGGAGAGTTATTCGAAGACACCCAATTACCGGTCAGCCTGACCTTTGATCATCGGGCTCTGAACGGCGGACAAGCGGCTCGCTTTCTGGCGGCGCTGCTGGCCGATCTGGCCCTTTAATATTTACCGCCATGGGCATCGGCCGGGGTGTATTACAACGTCATATTTGGAAAACTTTCATTCCCCCGGCTCCACGTTGTGGTAGATGTTCTGCACATCGTCCAGGTCATTGAGCATGGACAGAAACTTGTCGAATAGCTCCCGATCCTCGCCTTCGATGGTGGTATAGACGTGGGGAATGAACTGGATTTCGTCCACCTCAAAGTCGATGCTCTCGAACGCACCGGTGAGAGCCTGACGGGCCCGGGCGTATTCGGTGTTCGGGGTGAACACGGTAATCATGCCGTCTTCGTGCTCGATGTCGGTGACATCCACATCCGCTTCCATCAAGGCTTCCAGCACGGCATCTTCATTGTCATGGGCAAAGCGGAAGATGGCGGCGTGGTCGAACATGTGGGCCACAGTACCCTGAGTGCCAATCTTGCACTTGGTCTTGGTGAAGGCCTGCCGCACATCGCCAAAGGTGCGGTTGGGGTTGTCAGTCAGACACTCAATGATCGCCATACTGCCGCCGGGGCCATACCCCTCGTAACGGGCCGGGGCAAAGTCTTCGCCACCGCCACCCTTGGCTTTCTCAATCGCTTTTTCGATCACATGGCTGGGCACCTGATCCTTCTTGGCCCGGTCGATCAAGCCTCGCAGGGCCAGATTGGCGCTGGGGTCCAGCCCGCCGTTCTTGGCGCACACATAGATTTCACGGCCATAACGGCTGTAGACCCGGGCTTTCATGTCCGAGGTCTTGGCCATGGATTCTTTACGGTTCTGGTAGGCACGGCCCATCGTTATTCTGCTCCGGCATTCATTGTCAGCGGGCAATTCTAGGCGAAAACCGGAAAATCGCCTACGCCAACCTGTTTGACGGTATACCCCCGCCCTTCCGGCAGGCCGCCTGCGCCCGGCCATACTCCAGCTGCTCAGCCCGCGGCTGCATGGCCCGGTCCAGGCTCGGCAACATCCTGTTGTTCCTGCCCATGAGACTGGCCCTTGCCGGATAAACGCAGGGTTATGACAGCACGGCACCGGCTAGCAGCACGCCCACAAAAATACAGCGGGAGTTTCCATCTTCCCCTGCGCAAAGAGAGGTTCAATGCCAAACGACGGGCAAGTCGCTCCCTTGCAGCACCTTGCAGGCAAGCCAACTTATGCCTCGTAAAACGCCCCACTCTCCTTTAGGTACTCCCCAATGCCGCTCTGATCCACGACCACAAAATCCACCGCCTGCCCATCCGGTGCGGTATCGGCGACCACGGAGCCGGCCTCACGCATGGCCGGCTCCAGGTTGTCGCCTTCGAATCCCACCACCAGGGCCGGTTTTTCCTGGCTTTCCGCATCGTGCATCAGGCACAGGTAGGCGGCTTTCACATTGGGATGAGCCGGTAACAACTGCTGCAAGGCTTCCACCATGGCCGTGGGGTAGGCCGCCGGCTGGCCGAGCATCACCCGGGTTTCCTTTTCCACCACCCGGCGTTCGGCCGTCTGGTTCATGCCGGTATCCAGCAGGGCCTCGATTTCGTGGGGGACGAATTCCTTGCCGTAATCGGACTTGGGGTTGAGAAACAGGGTGGCGCCACGGGTCATTTCGAACAGGCTGCGGGCCGGCAGGGACAGGTAGGAGGTCTCGGCGTCGATGGCCCGCTGCAGGGCTTCCAGATGGGAGAAAAAGGGAATGACGGGTGTACCGTCCGCCTTTTCCCAGTTGACCAGTGATACGCTGGCACCCGCCTGGAGGGTATGGTGCCCATGCATCGACGCATCAGCCTGGTCGGAGTGGCCGATAACAAAAACTTCCGCCCCCATCAGCGCCTTGTAAAAAGCAGGTCGCTGGGCCGGTTCCCTGGCGGCCAGAATCAAGGCTTCTTCCAGTATATTGCCAGTCATTTTTCCCCCGTTCGGTTGTAATCACACCAATGCCTGTGCCATCGGCTCAAACTGTATTATTCAGCCACGGGCAGAGCCCTGTCTGTAAGAGATCTCTTACATAAATGTTTTCATCCCACCCGACCCCACTTCTTCGCCCCGTCATTTTCCCATGCCAGCACTTTTCG